>DASVNS010000386.1:0-8295 GCA_036383735.1 Phenylobacterium sp.
AGGTGGTCTCGACGGCGGGCTCGGCCTCGTCGGGCGCCGCCGCGAGTTCGGCCTTCTCAGCCAGCCCGGCCGTGGGATTGGCGGCCAGGATCGCCGGCATGGCCGGTGCGCCCGGAGCCGTGTCGCGACCCCAGGCCGGCGGGCCGGCCGCAACCCGCGGCTCGGCGCGATCGTCTTGGGCCGCCTTGTCCTTAGGCGCGGTCACCTCGGTTTGGCTGGCCGTCGGCTGGGCGGCGAGCAGGCTAGCCGCCAATGCGGCCGCCGCGTCGCCCACGGTGGGTTGGCCGGCGACAGGCGTCGGCTCAGCCGGGGTCTCGTCGTCGGCCTTCGCCTTCCCTGCGGTCAGCAGCGCCTCGGCGTCCACGGGTGTCCCGGCCTTCGCAGCGACCGCAGGCTCGCCATCCGGCGTTCCAGGCGTCGCCGCGGGGGCGCCTTCAGGGAACAGCGCTCCGAGCAGCGCCTCGAAGCCTCCAAGCCGTCCCGGGCCCACCGCCTTTGCAGCGGCGCCCGCAGCCGCCTGGGCGGCCGGCGGGGTCGAGGCGTTGTTGATCGCGGAGGCGCTCATGGGTGGGGCTGCTTGGTTTGATGTGAGGAGGCGCGTCCTGCGCCGGGCTCATTCGGACCGGTCCTCAGCAACCAACGGGCCACTTTGACAATTATCTGTTTTCATTGATGAAATGTCTTCTCCGGACCGGCCTCCGGAATGGGCCGCGGAGGAATTTGCCGGGCCAGGGGCGGGCCTGTGGGACGTTCCCTGCCGCCTTACCAAAACCCTAACCCTGGTCGTGCAGACTGCCGTTCGGCCTCCGCCATCCGGACTGGCGCCGGACTTGCGCCTCTATTCGCGACCCCATCGGGCCCTCAGAGGGACCAATGCTGAAATTGTTGAAGAATTTCCGGCCTGACGCACGCGCGTTCACCAATGCCCCGGCAGATTCCGCCGGGTCGCGCGTCAGCCTTTGCCGGGCGGAGGCTTAATCGATGTCGCTGACGGCCACTCTCCGAACCGCGTCCTCCGGCCTGAACGCCGCGCAAGCCTCGCTGCGCGCGGTCTCGGACAACATCGCCAACGTCAACACGCCCGGCTACGTCCGCAAGGCGGTGAACCAGAGCGCGCTGGTCGTCGACGGCGCGGGCATGGGCGTCAAGATCGATGGCGTCAAACGGATCACCGACCAGTATCTGCAGATGGCGTCGCTGAGCGCCTCCTCGGACGCCGAGCGCTGGTCGGCCGTCTCACAGTACCTGGACAATGCCCAGAGCCTGTTCGGCGACCCCAGCAAGGACGGCTTCTTCTTCAATCGGCTGGACAATGTCTTCGCGGCGTTCGCCACCGCCGCCGACGACCCCTCCTCGACCCTGCTGCGCAGCCAGGCGCTCTCGGGGGCGGAGGATTTTCTCACCGAAGCCGACCGGATCAACAGCCAGATCGTGGCGCTGGGCGACACGGTCGAGACGCGGGTGAGCGCCGACGTCGATCGGGCCAACAGCCTGTTGGACCAGATCAGCAAGCTGAACACGGACATCAAGCGCGCCAGCCTGGTCGGATCGGACGCTTCCGGGTCGGAGAACATCCAGAGTCAGCTGCTGGACGAGCTGGCCGGCCTCATGAACGTGCGCGCCTCTCCGCGTACCGGCGGCGGCGTGGACGTGCGCTCGGCGGAGGGCGTCCTGCTGGCCGGTGACGATCCGGCCGTGCTCACCTACCATTCCACCGGCACGACGCCCGGATACGTCTCGGCCCAGCCGTCCGGCAGCACATCGTCGACGCCGATCAACATCACCAGCGGAGAGCTGAAGGGCCTGCTCGAACTGCGCAATACCGAGCTCCCCAAGATCTACGACCAGCTGGGCGAGTTCGTCAGCAAGGCCGTCGACCAGCTGAACGCCGCCAATAACGACGCGGCGGCCTATCCGGCGCCGGCGACCATGGCGGGTCGCGACACCGGCCTGGACCTGACGACCGCGGTGACCGGTTTCAGCGGCACATCGACCCTCGCCGTGGTCAACGCTGCGGGCGTGCTCCAGCGCAAGGTGGCGATCGACTTCACCGCCGGCACGATGTCGGTGAACGGCGCGGCCGGCACGCCCTTTACGCCGGCCACCTTCCTGGCCGACCTGAACACCGCCTTGTCCGGCGTGGGCGCCGCCACCTTCGCCAACGGCGCGCTGACGCTGAACGCGACCGGCGGCAACGGCCTGGCCATCGACGAAGGCGATTCCCAGAAGACCGGCCGCGGCTTCTCGCACTACTTCGGCCTGAACGACCTCGTCACGACGAGCGGCCAGACGAACTACGCCACCGGCCTGACGACCGGCAGCCAGCACGGCTTCACGCCGGGCGACCAGATCAACCTGCAACTCTCGTACAGCGATGGGCGTCCCATCGCCAATGTGGCGGTCACGGCGCCGGCCGCGCCGCTGATGAGTGACCTGCTGGCGTCGTTGAACAGCACCACGACGGGCGTGGGGCTCTATGGTTCGTTCGGGCTCGACGCCAACGGGGTGCTGAGCTTCACCTCCGGCGCGGCGGCGGACGCCAGCGTTTCGGTGATCAAGGACGACACCGAGCGGGGGACGAACGGACCATCGATCAGCCAGCTGTTCGGCCTGGGCGTGCAGGAACGCTCCACGCGGGCCAGTCGCTTTTCCGTCTCCTCGATCTTCAACGCCGACCCCACCAAGATGCCCATGGGCAAGCTGGACGCCACGGCGACGGTCGGCCAGGTGGCGGTGCGTCCCGGGGATGGTCAGGGCGCGCTGGCGATCTCGGCCTCCGGGGATGTCAACACGCTGTTCCAGGCCGCGGGGTCCCTCGGACAGGTCAGCATGACCGTCTCGCGCTACGCCTCCGAGTTCGGCGGAGCCGTCGGCCGCGGCGCCGCGGCGGCCGAAACCCGCAAGAGCAGCGCCGAGGCCGTCGCCAACGAGGCCACCAATCGCCGCCAGTCCGTCGAGGGCGTGAACCTGGACGAGGAACTGGTGAACCTCACCACCTACCAACAGGCGTTCAGCGCCTCCGCCCGCATGGTCCAGGCCGCCAGCGACCTCTTCGACGTCCTGCTGAACATGGTCTGAGGAGACTAGGCATGGTTACCCGCGTCACCACCCCCGGAAACTACTCGGCCGTCCTCGCCAACCTTCTGAACGCCCAGCGCAGCCAGATGGAGGCGGGCGACCGCGTCTCCACCCGGAAGAACGGCCAGAACCTCAAGGACTACGCCAGGTCGTCCGAACTGCTCACGGCGATGCGCTCGGTCCAGACCCGGCTGGGCGTCTACGAGGAGCAGAACAAGGTGCTCAGCGACAAGCTGGCCACCCAGGACACCGCGATCACGCGTGTGGCGGATGCCGCCCAGGCGGTGCGGCAGCTGTTCTCCGAAGCGCTCGCCTCGGGACGCGCCGACACCCTCGTGGAAGATGTCGAGGGCCAGTTGCGCAACGCTGTCGAGGGCATGAATGCCCGCTACGGCGGCAAGTATCTTTTCGCCGGAGGCCAGGTGGACACCCGTCCGGTCACCGCCACCACCCTGGCCGATCTCACCGCCGGCCCGACGATCGCGAGCTTCTTCAAGAACGACGACTTCAAGGTCACGGCGAAGATCGACGAAGCGACCACCGTGACCACCGGCTTGCAGGCCGACGACATGGGCACGGCGATACTCACCGCCTTCCAGGCCTTCCAGGCGTTCAACCAAGGCCCGACGGGGAACTTTACCGGTCAGCTCACCGCGGCGCAGCAGACCTTCCTTGAAGGCCAGTTGAGCAGCTGGGACGACGCCCGCGGCGACGTGACCCAGATGGCGGCTTACAACGGCGTGAACCAGAGGCGCCTCGACACGGTCGCCGAGGACGTCAAGAGCCGGCAGAACTCGTTGGCCGGCATGATCGGGGACATCACCGACGCCGATGTGGCGGAGGCCGCATCCCAGCTGCAACAGGCTCAGCTTGCCGTGCAGTCGGCGGCCTATGTCTTCCAGTCGCTGCAGGACTCGTCGCTCATCAACCTCCTGCGTTAGCGGGGAGGGGCGATCTGTCCCTCCCCAAAACGGGGCGGGAAGACTACATAGGCCCGGATGGATGCCCCGGTGCTCATTCCCGACCGCCTGAGCGACGGCCTGATCGAGGCCGCGCGCGACGCCGTGCGCCTGCCGGTCGGAACCCGGATCGTCGCGGCCATGTCGGGCGGCGTGGACTCCACCGTGACCGCGGCGCTGCTGGCGCGGGCCGGCTATGACGTGGTGGGCGTCACGCTCCAGCTCTACGACCACGGCGCGGCGATCCAGAAGAAGGGCGCCTGCTGCGCGGGCCAGGACATCCACGACGCGCGGACGGCCGCCGACGGCATCGGCATTCCCCACTACGTCCTGGACTACGAGAGCCGCTTCAAGCAGCAGGTGATCGAGGATTTCGCCGACAGCTACCTGCGCGGCGAGACGCCGGTCCCCTGCATCCGCTGCAATCAGACGGTGAAGTTCCGCGACCTGCTGGACGTGGCGCGCGACCTGGGCGCCGAGGCGATGGCGACCGGCCACTATGTGCGCCGCGAGGTCGGGTCCGCCGGGCCGGAACTGCACCGCGCGGCCGATCCGGCCCGGGACCAGTCCTACTTCCTGTTCGCGACGACCGCGGAACAGCTGGCCTACCTGCGCTTCCCGCTGGGCGCGCTGCCGAAGCCGGCGGTGCGGGCCGCGGCGCTGGAGCTGGGCCTGGCGGTGGCCGACAAGCCCGACAGCCAGGACATCTGCTTCGTACCCGAGGGCCGCTACACCACGGTGATCGACCGGCTGCGGCCGCATGGCGCCGAGCCCGGCGACATCGTGCACCAGGACGGCCGGGTGCTGGGCCGCCACGAAGGCGTGACCCGTTACACCATCGGCCAGCGCCGGGGCCTGAACGTCGCGGTGGGCGACCCGCTGTTCGTGGTGAAGATCGACGCCGACCGCCGGCAGGTGATCGTGGGCCCCCGGGAAGCCCTGCTCACGCACGCCTTGAGCCTCAAGGAAACCAACTGGGTCGGAGACAGTCCCTCCATTCAGGCGGCGTGCGAGGCGGGCCGCGCCGTCCTGGCGCGCGTGCGCTCGACGCGCGAGCCGGCGCCGGGAAAGCTGGGCATCGTGGAGGGGCAGCCGGGCCTCATCTTCGATGCGGCCGAGGAGGGCGTGGCGCCCGGCCAGGCCTGCGTCCTCTATGCGCCCGAGGCGCCGACCCGGGTGCTGGGCGGCGGTTTCATCCAAGGGACCGTTCGCGCCGCCTGAAGTTCACCCTGCGTAGGCTGGATTTCGGACCGCGCTGACCTATCTTGGCGCGCATGAGCCAGATTTCCGATCCCGTCGTCATCGCCGCCTATGCCCGCACCGCCGTCGGCGATTTCCAGGGCGTGCTGACCGGCGTCAAGGCCACCGAACTCGGTTCCGTCGTGGTGAAGGCGGCGGTGGAGCGTGCGGGCGTCGCGCCCGATGCCGTCGAGCAGATCCTGATGGGCTGCGTCCTGCCCGCGGGGCTAGGCCAGGCGCCGGCGCGGCAGGCCGCCATCGGCGCGGGCCTGCCCAAGTCGGTGCAGGCGACCACCGTCAACAAGATGTGCGGCTCGGGCATGCAGGCCGCCATCCTGGCGCACGACGCCCTGGCGGCGGGCACGGCGGACGTGATCGTCGCGGGCGGCATGGAAAGCATGACCGGCGCGCCGTACCTGATGCTGAAGCACCGCGGCGGCGCTCGGATGGGCCACGACACCCTCTACGACCACATGCAACTGGACGGGCTGGAGGACGCCTACGAGCCCGGCCGCTCGATGGGGACGTTCGCGGAGGACGCGGCCAAGAGCTACCAGTTCACACGCGAGGCCCAGGACGAATACGCCATCGGCTCGCTGACCAAGGCCAAGGCCGCGGTCCAGGGCGGCGCCTTCGCCCGGGAGATCGTCCCCGTCACGGTCACCAACCGCAAGGGCTCGACCGTCGTCGATACGGACGAGCTGCCGTTGAAGGCCGACCCGGCCAAGATCCCCACCCTGAAGCCCGCGTTCGTCAAGGACGGGACCGTCACCGCCGCCCACTCCAGCTCGATCAGCGACGGCGCGGCGGCCCTGGTGATGACCCGCGAGAGCGTGGCGCGCCGGCTGGGCATGAAGATCGTCGCCCGGGTCGCCGGCCACGCCGCCCACGCCCATGAGCCCAGCCTCTTCACCACCGCGCCAGTCCCCGCCATCCAGAAGGCGCTGAAGCGCGCCGGCTGGAGCATCGCCGACGTCGACCTCTTCGAGGTCAACGAGGCCTTTGCCGTCGTCCCCATGATCGCCGAGCGGGACCTGGGCATCGACCGCGCCCGGCTCAACGTCAACGGCGGCGCCTGCGCCCTGGGCCACCCGATCGGAGCGTCCGGCGCCCGCATCCTCGCCACCCTGCTCGCCGCCCTGGAAGCCCGCGGCGGCAAACGCGGCGTCGCGTCGCTGTGCATCGGCGGCGGCGAAGCGACGGCCATGGCGGTGGAGCTGGTTTAGGGCGGGGGAGCCGGCGGTTCCGTCGGGGGCTTGGCGATTAGTGCCGCGGGCTGGAGGTCTGAAATCAGCGCACGATCTCGCGGAAGATCACCAGCGGAGTGAGGCCGTAAGAGGTCGCGGGCCGCCCCAGGATCGGTCGGACGAACGGAGCCATCTGCGCGAGCCCGGCTGCATAAGCGCCCAGCTTCTCAGCGTTTCGCATGTTCTCGATCATGTTCTCGACCGTGTTGGGATCCCCCGGCTCCGGCACGGCGTCGAGGACTCCAATGGCCACCCATTCTCCGGCAATTTGGAGCCCATGCTTTAGGAACAGATCCGCGGGCTCGGTGACCAGTCCGGCGGGATCCAGGCTCGCCCAATATGCGGCATCACCGCCTGCATCCAGCCGCGCCTGGATAACGTGTGGGAGGATGCGGACCAAGGCCATACCCATTTCAGTCGATGGGTCCGTTTGCTGGCCGGTGCTAGCCGCAGCTTTCCGCGCTTGGCGGTTTCCACCCTCCTTCGGTGTAGGCCCGATCTTGAGCAGTTGCTTCCGAATGGTCGGGTCATCGACCATCGTCTTGAGGATCGACATATCGATCACCCAGAGCTTGCCGCGAACCAGCACAAGCTGGCCGATGCCAGCGCGCTCCGGGTCGCGCACTATGATCTCCTGAGCCAGATCAAGAAACGTGAGAGGCAACAACCACTGAGGATCGAACCGCCGCTTCAGTTGCGACTTTGCGCCCTCTCGGGCGTCGCCCTTCAGGACCTTAACATCGAACCCGCCGCCATGTTGCGATGTAGTTTCGCTTGACCGCTCTAGCTCCGTGAGGATGCCGTCTGAGCCGAACTGGCTCAGCAGGAGCCCGATGCGCCGTGCGTCCACATACAAAAAATCAAAGACGGAATCTGCCTTTGCGGGGACGGCCGCCATCCTCGATCTCCTGACGCGCCGCCTTAATGTGACGCTTCGCGCGAGCTTGGCCTTTTTGCACGTCCGTTGCCAGCGCCTCGCTGGCTTCGCCAGGATCGGTCTGGATGAACCTCGCCATTGCCTCGGCTAGAGACACGTCCAACGTGGCCGGCGGCTTCTTTGTGTCGTCGCTCATGCGATCAGCGCCTGATAGGTGAGGTGTGCGCCCGCGCCAGCGATCAGAGCTTTCACCCGCGCGCCCTCGGCTATGTCCCGTCGATTATAGCGCAATGCCATCTCCTCAACATAGCGGGAAGGGTGTTCAGGGCCCACCCAGCGGTGGATGCCAGATGATCTGGCGCGTTAGGAGCACCGCGCACGGCGCGTACGAGAGCGGCCAGCGCGCCGCCGATGAGGGAGTCGCCGCGCTCCGCGGCTGAGCGTCCCTTACGCCACCAGGTCCCGGTATTCGTGGCTGCGCCGCAGCCAGGTCGCCGCATAGCCGCAGATGGGGGTGATCTTCAGGCCATTGGCCTGCGCCTTGGCCGCCACCGCCGTCATCAGCCGGCCCGAGGCGCCGCTGCCGCGCAGGGGCACGGGAGTGAAGACATAGTCGACGTAGAGGCGGTCGCCCGTCCTGCGATAGTCGGCGTAGGAGGTCAGCCCCTGCTCGTCCATCTCGTAGCGGGCGCCGGTATCGCGCAGTTCGGACATTGATCGCGCTCCCAAGGCCGTTAGGCTTCGAACCTGGGGGACCTGCTCGGAGAGATCAAGATGCGTGTCTTTGCGGTTCTGGCGCTCGGCGCCCTGGCGCTGGCGGCGTGTTCGAAGAAGGAAGAAAAGGCCCCCGCCGCGCAGGCGTCCGCCTCGGCCTCCGCGTCCGGAGGCTCGGTCA
>DASVNS010000387.1:0-4055 GCA_036383735.1 Phenylobacterium sp.
AATCGCAGGAGGCTGAGCCGCGCCCCGGTCCGGTCGCCGCTTGTCGCTGAACCCGCAACGTGGCATCCGTCCGCCCGAGATCGGGCGAAGTTCTGCCGATTGTGTCCATGCGTGCCCCATAGCCGCGTCGCACAGCCGGAAAGACTTTTTAAGTCTTTGATCTTTCTGTGTAAGCCGGATTAGCTCAGCTGGTAGAGCAGCGGTTTTGTAAACCGAAGGTCGCGGGTTCGAGTCCTGCATCCGGCACCACACCGTCCATGATGGCGCTTAGTCGCTTGGGGAGACTGAACAGAGTGCCAGACGACATGGGATTGCGCGGCAAGGTCGTGATCGTGACCGGCGCCGGGCGGGGGATCGGGGCGGCGGCGGCGCGGCGGTTCGCGGGGTGCGGAGCGTCGGTCGCCGTATTGGATCGCAAGGCTGAGCTGGCCCAGGACACCACCGACCGGATCCGCGCGGACGGCGGCGTCGCGGAGGCCCTGGTGGCCGACGTGACCGACGAGGACGCCGTCATCGCCGCGGTTGCGGAGGCGGAGCGGCGCCTTGGGCCGATCGACGTGCTGGTCAACAATGCGGGGATCGCCGAGCGGGACCCGTTCCTGGAGATCGAGGCCGGCGCCTGGCGCCGGGTGATCGACGTGAACCTGACGGGCGTGTTCCTGCTGTCCCAGGCGGTCGTCCGGCGCATGGTCGAGCGCGGGGCGGGCGGCGCGATCGTCAACGTCTCGTCGGTGGCGGGCCTGACGGGGATGTCGGGCCGCGTGGCCTATGTCGCCTCCAAGCACGGCGTCGTCGGCCTTACGAAGATCATGGCGTTCGAACTCGGGGCCCAGCAGATTCGCGTCAACGCCGTGGCGCCAGGCGCGGTGGAGACCGACATGACGCGCCTGGCCGACTCGCCGGAGGCGCGGGAGCGCGTGGCGGCCAGCCATCCGCTCGGACGCGGGGGCCAGCCCGAAGAAGTGGCCGACCTGATCGTCTATCTGGCGTCGCACCGGGCCTCATACATCACCGGCAGCGTGGTGAGCGTCGACGGCGGGTTCCTGGCCGGCAAGGCAGTCTGACGCGGGCCGATCTTCGCGCCCACACCCGCGCTGTTGCGTCCTGACGACGCAGGCCCGCGGTTTGCAACCGGTTCGGCCCGGCGGTTGCATTGTGCCTGGCGCAAGTCGGGAGCGCGTGCCGAGACGGGACGCAACGCCACCGATAGCCCGGGGCGCCTGGGGGGGCGGCCGGGCGTAACGTCAGTCTGACGTTGGCTGCAGGTGGTGCGGTTCGGCGGCGCGTAGGGTCACATTGCCCTGGCCGGACCACCTGCGGCCTTTGCAGCCGCGCCCGCCTACCGGGCGCGTTCTTCGTATTCAAAGGCCCGCTCTGAGCGGCGTCGGACCGGAGAGCCCGACGCCGTCCCGGCTACTTGCCGCCGGCCGCGGGCAGCATGGCCACGACCTCGTTGGTCTTGGAAATGAACTTCACGCCCTTGACCCGGCCGTCCTTGTACCGGTCCCAACCGCTCTTGACCTCGACCGGGGTGGCGCCGGCGGCGCCGGGCGACGCGGGCTTCTGGGCGACCACATCGACCTCGTAGATCCCGTCCGGCGGAGTGGCGGCATAGATCCGGGGCAGGAAGCCGACCTGGGTCCAGCCGGCGCCGTCGGTGCTGGCCTTGGCCTCGAGGTTCAGGCCGCCGCCGGCGTCGGGGGCGGCGGAGCCGGACTGGATCGACAGCACCTGTTCCTGGCCGGCGTAGAACGGCGCCTGGCGCGCGAGCGACTTCTTCGGCGCTTCGGCCTGCGCCGCCGGCGTATCGGCGGGCTTGTCGCTGCACGCGCTGAGCAGCAAGCAGGCCGCCACCGCCGCGAGCGGGATCGCGCTGTTCCGCATTTCCAACCTCCCAATCCGGGCGGTTCATTCGCTTGGCGACTCAAACGCCGCCGCCCGCCGGTGAGGTGAGCTTGCGCCTATCGCGCCGCTTGGCGAGCCTTTCTTGCAACGGCGGCTTTGGCGAACCACCCGACCGGCCTATAAGCCGCGGTTCCCTCGTAAGCGCGCTCCCAAAGGCCAATGTCCCGCATCCTCATCACCTCGGCCCTGCCGTATATCAACGGGATCAAGCACCTCGGCACCCTGGCCGGCTCGATGCTGCCGGCCGACGTCTATGCGCGGTTCCAGCGGGCCCGCGGCCGCGAGACGCTCTATATTTGCGCCACCGACGAACACGGCACGCCGACGGAGCTGGCGGCGGCCGAGGCCGGGCTGGATCCCGGCACCTTCTGCGCCCAGGCGCACGACGTGCAGCACGACCTGGGCCGCCGGTTCGGCCTGTCCTGGGACCACTTCGGCCGCTCGTCGTCGCCGCAGAATCATCGGCTGACCCAGATGTTCGCCCAGCAGCTCTGGGAGGCCGGCTTCATCGAGGAGCGGGTCACCCAGCAGGTCTATTCCAACGCCGACAAGCGCTTCCTGCCCGACCGCTATGTGATCGGGACCTGTCCGCACTGCGGCTACGAGAGCGCCCGCGGAGACCAGTGCGAGAACTGCACCCGTGTGCTGGACCCGGCCGACCTGCTGCGTCCGCGCTCGGCAGTGTCCGGCTCGACGGACATCGAGATCCGCGGCTCCAAGCACCTGTTTCTCCGCCAGAGCCTGTTCGCCGGCAAGCTGCGCAGCTGGATCGAGAGCAAGCGGGGCGACTGGCCGCTGCTGGTGACCTCGATCGCGCTGAAGTGGCTGGACGAGGGGCTGCAGGACCGTGGCATCACCCGCGACCTGGAATGGGGCGTGCCGGTCAACGCCTGGGATTGGGGCCCGAATCCCGAGGGCGGGACACCGGACATCGAAGGCCTCGCCAGCAAGGTGTTCTACGTCTGGTTCGACGCGCCGATCGAGTACATTGCCGCGACCCAGGAGTGGGCCGACGCCCGCGCGGCGGAGGCGGGGAAGGGACCCGCGGCCGACGGCGACTGGGAGCGTTGGTGGCGCCAGCCGCTGGCGACGGACGTGAAGTACGTCCAGTTCATGGGCAAGGACAATGTGCCGTTCCACACCGTGGGCTTCCCCTGCAGCCTGATGGGGGTGAACGAGACGGCGGACGCCAAGGGACACTGGGCCGTCGTCAACGACGCGCCCTGGAAGCTCGTGGACGAGCTGAAGGGCTTCAACTGGCTGGACTATTATGGCGGCCGGTTCTCGACCTCGCAGGGTCGCGGGGTCTTCATGGACCAGGCGCTGGAGCTTTTGGCGCCCGACTACTGGCGCTGGTGGATCATGGCCAATGTGCCGGAGACCTCGGACTCCAGCTTCGTCTGGGAGCAGTTCCAGGCCCAGGTGAACGCCGACCTGGCCGACGTGCTGGGAAACTTCGTCAACCGGATCTGCAAGTTCACCGAGACCCGCTTCGACGGGATCGTGCCGGAGGGCGGGGCGCCCGGCGCGCTGGACGAGAAGCTGGAGGCCGACGTGCTGGCCAAGCTGCGCGAGTACACCGGATTCATGGAGGAGCGGGAGTACCGCAAGTCGGCTGCGGCGCTGCGCCAGCTCTGGGTGCTGGGCAATCAGTACCTGACCGAGGCCGCCCCCTGGACGGCGATCAAGACCGACCGCGAGCGGGCGGCGGTGGCGGTGCGCTACGGCCTGAACCTGGCGGCCCTGTTCGCCAAGGTGTCGGAGCCGTTCATTCCCTTTGCGTGCGAGAAGATCGGCGAGGCGCTGGGCGAGCCGTTCCCGGCCAGCTGGCCGTCGCTGGACGGGCGCGGCGTGCTGTCGGCGCTGCCGCCCGGACGGGCGATCCGCGCGCCGGAGGTGCTGTTCAAGAAGGTCGAGAACGAACAGGTCGCCGAATGGCGCGAACGCTTCGGCGGCCCGGAGCTGGCGGGGGCTTAACCTCCATCTTCTCTGCTCGTCATGGCCGGGCTTGACCCACGGCTGTCCGGTTCAGTTTGGCTGGACAGGGTGCACGGCGTTGATTCTACTCGAATTCAAACACTTGCCGGTGATTTGGACACGAGAAAGGACCAACGCCATGCGCCATCATAATAGCGTATTGCACGGGCTTC
>DASVNS010000388.1:0-4701 GCA_036383735.1 Phenylobacterium sp.
GGCGAGCCGTCGTCGGCGATGCAGAGTTCCCAATGCGGATAGAGTTGGGCGCGGACCGACGAGACGGCCTCGTGCAGCAGGTGCGGGTCGGAGCGGTAGGCCGCCATCACCACCGAGATCAGCGGCCGTTCCGCCAGGCGATCGATGTGCCGGCGGATGGCGTCGCGGTCCTCGTCGCTGAGGGTGTCGTAGGCCGCGATCCAGGCCCGGTATTCCCTGTCGGTCTGGGCCTGCGGCCCGACCACGCTGCGCACGAAGCGTTCGCCCCATCGGGTCTTGATGATCAGCAGGGCGACCTGGTGCACGGCCCAGTGCACGGGCGGAAGCCGGCGGACGACGCTCAGGGCGGCGACGGTGGTGGTGCGGAGGCGGCTCATGGGCGCGCCGACCGTTACTTGGCTTCCCCCTCAAGGGGAAGTGGCCCGACGCGCGCAGGCGAGGGCCGATGGGGGAAGTTGTCCGATGACGCTTCCCCCATCGGCGACTCGGCCTTTCAGGCCTTCGCGCCGCTTTCCCCCGCAAGCGAGGGAAGTCGGTTATCGGTTCGACCAGACGCCGGTCGGGCGCGGGGTGGAACTGCCGCCGCCGCCGCTGCGACCGCGGTTACCGCTGCGGCTCGGGCCCTTGAACGCGGGCTTGTCGCTCGCAGGACGCGCGGGCGCGCCCTCGTGGCGATGACCGCCGCCGCCATTGCCCGCCGCCGCGCCCGCGTGGTTGCGGTTGCGCTTGGGCGCGTGCTGGCCACGGTGCGGCTGCGAACCGCGGGTGTCGGGACGCTCGGCCTTGCCGCCCACGTCGGGCATGGCCGCGGTGGCCGCGCCCAGGTGCTTGTCGTTGCGGCGGTCGAAGCTGGGGATCCGCTGGCGGGTCACCTTCTCGATGTCCTTGAGCAGGTTGCGTTCGTCGTCGGCGCAGAACGCCACGGCCGAGCCGTCGGCGCCGGCGCGGGCTGTGCGGCCGATCCGGTGGACGTAGCTCTCCGGCACGTTCGGCAGCTCGTACTGGACGACGTGGCTGACCGCATCGATGTCGATGCCGCGGGCAGCGATGTCGGTGGCCACCAGGGCGCGGACCTTGCCGGCCTTGAACTCGGCCAGGGCGCGCTCACGCTGGCCCTGGCTCTTGTCGCCGTGGATCGAGACGGCCTCGACGCCGGACTGCTCCAGGCCCCGCGCCACGCGGTCGGCGCCGCGCTTGGTGCGGGTGAAGACGATCACGCGCTTGAAGCCGGCGTCGTCGAACAGTTCGCTCAGCAGGGCGCGCTTGCGCGATTGCTCGACGAACAGGACACGCTGGTTGACGCGGTCGACGGTGGTGGCCTGGGGCGTCACCGACACCTTCAGCGGGTTGGGGTTCAGGATCTCGGCCGACAGCTTCTCGATCTCGCTCGGCATGGTGGCCGAGAAGAACAGGTTCTGCCGCACCCGCGGTACGAACTTGATGATCTTCCGGATCGGGACGATGAAGCCCATGTCCAGCATCTGGTCGGCTTCGTCGAGCACCAGGATCTCGACGCCCTCCAGGGTCATCGACTTCTCGCCCAGGTGGTCGAGCAGGCGGCCGGGAGTGGCCACCAGGATATCGACCCCGGGGGCCATGGCGCGCATCTGGCCACCGTACTTCACGCCGCCGAAGATCACGGCGACCGAGACGCCCATGTGCTTGCCATAGGTCTTGAAGCTCTCGCCGATCTGGGTGGCCAGTTCACGGGTCGGGGCCAGCACCAGCACCCGGGCGCTGCGGCGCGGGGCGGGTTTGCGGTCCTCGGCCAGCCGATGCAGGATCGGCAGGGCGAAGGCGGCGGTCTTGCCGGTGCCGGTCTGGGCGATGCCCAGCAGGTCGCGGCCGGTCATGACGCCGGGGATGGCCTGCGCCTGGATCGGCGTCGGCTGGGTGTAGCCCTCGTCGGCCAGCGCCTTGAGCAGCGGCTTGGCCAGGCCAAGGTCAGTGAATTGAGTCAAAAGATATTCTTTCGCGTATGCGCCGAGCACGACCCATACGGATCTTCCGCGGGTCGCCAGGCGTCGGTCTTTGGAGAAGCGCCCCGCGTGATGGGCGCGTCGGGTGAGAAAACCTCACGGCGCTCGACAGGCTGAGCCTCCAGAGAGGCCCCACGCGGCTGGAACGCTGATAGCGCTCCGAAGAACGCAGGCTGCACATCGGGCTTTGTCACGGTGAAGTCAACCCACGCGCTGGGAATACCGCCGGGAGTCGCCTTTTAGCCGCGGGCTTGGCGCTTGCATTCGCGCATGCCCCCGGCGAGGAAGCCCACCATGGAAAAACGCATCGTGCTGGTCGCCGCCGCGGCCCTGGTGGACGTGGATGGCCGGGTGCTGATCTGCCAGCGGCCCGAGGGCAAGCAGTTGGCCGGGCTCTGGGAATTCCCGGGCGGCAAGGTCGAGGCCGGCGAGACGCCGGAGGCCTGCCTGATCCGCGAACTGGACGAAGAGCTGGGCATCCAGGTCAGCCACGCCTGCCTGGCCCCCTTCGTCTTCGCCAGCCACGAGTACGAGAGCTTCCACCTGCTGATGCCGCTCTATCTGGTGCGCCGCTGGGACGGGCTGGTCACCAACCGGGAGCACAAGGCCATGGCCTGGGTGCGGCCCATCGACATGGACACCTATCCGATGCCGCCGGCCGACGGGCCGCTGGTGGCCTGGCTCCGCGACCTGATCTGATCGCGCCGCCGCGCCCAGGCCGGATCAGTCCAGGCTGGCGCGCCGCATCGTTCTCGCCGGCTTCGTCGCGTCCACCACGCACTGTCCCGGGTCGCCCATGGCGTGGACGCCCAGGCAGTAGATGTCCTCGTAGTGGGTGCCGGCGGCGGCCAGGCACTGGTGATAGTTGAGCTTGGCGATGCGCAGGCACTGGCCGCTCTTCATCTCGCTCAGCAGCGGCCGGCCCGCGGCGTCCTGGCCCAGAACGGTCAAGGCGGCCAGCGCCACGCCACGCGCCACGACGGGGCTTGCGCCGCCACGGCGGCCACCCTCGGCGATCGCCGCCGTCAGCCGCGCCCGGTCGGCGGCCTCGGCGCGATAGCCCGCGGCCTGCTTCACCGCCGCCAGCCGCTGCGGGCCATTGGTCAGGCGCGCGCGCGACCAGGCCTGGTGCTGCACGCTGTAGGAGGCCTTCTTCACGCGCGCTCCGGCGTCGGCCAGGGCCTCGCCGCGGCGGGCAAGGGCCGCGTTGGCCCGCTGCGCAGCCGCATAGGCGCCCGGCAACTCCAGGGCTGCGTCCGGATCGATGGCCAGGCGGCGCGACATCTCCCGCCCCTTGGCTCGCACGCCCGCCACGAACGCCGGCTCCTGCAGGGCGGCCAGGGCGGCATAGGCGATCATGCCGGCCTCCAGCTCCTTGGGCTCATAGCCTGCGCCGGTGCGCAGCCGCTCGGCGATCTCCGATGGTCCCGAGAAGGCGGGATCAATGGCGGCGGCGCGGCGCGTATAAGCCTCGAAGGCGCTGGCCCGGCTGGCGAGCGCGCCGCCCCCGCCGCCGACCTCAACCCCACCATACGGCCCCTTTTTCACGGGCCTGGACGGCGTCGAACTGGTGGCGCAGCCGGCCAACGAAATGACCGCGGCCAGGGCCAGGAACTTGAATTTGCTCGTGATCATCTGGACCCCTGCGCTGAGGAGCCCCCCGCGGGCCAATGTCGCGGCCAGATGTTTACAGATCCTTACCCGGCCAGCTCGGACGGGGCGGGCGCCCAGCCCGTCAGGGTGACGATCTCGAAGGTCGCCGGAATGCGGCCGTCGCCGTCTCCAAACCGCTCCGTATAGATCTCGAAGGTCCGTTGCAGCAGCGCCCGGGTCATCGGCTTGGGGTGTCGGTCGGCCAGCACGCTGGTCTCGCCCATCTGCCGCAGGTCGGCCAGCAGCTTCAGTGGATGGGCGTAGGTCACCGTCACCTTGTCGACGTCGCTCACCGGCTGCACGAAGCCGGCCCGCTGCAACAGGTTCGCGGCGTCTTGGGCGTCGGCGAAGGGTGAGACGCGGCTGCCGGCCCCGCCCAGGATCTCGCTCTCGGCCGCCACCAGCGACTGCCGCAGTTCGGTCAGGGTCACGCCGCCCAGCAAGGCGCCGATGAACAGCCCGTCGGCCTTCAGGGCCCGGCGAATCTGGATCAGCGCACCCACCACGTCGTTGGTCCAGTGCAGACCGAGCGTCGAGACGATCAGGTCCAGGCTGGCGTCGGCGAACGGCAGCCGCTCCTCGTCCGCCGCCAGCCGCAGCCCGCCGCGGCCGGCCAGCATGCGGGGCGACAGGTCCGCCTCGATCAATGTCTCCACCCGCCCGGGCGCCTCGTCGACCAGCGCCTGGGCGAACGCGCCGCCGCGCGCGGAGAGGTCGACGGCCACGCTGAAAGTGCGCAGGATGGGGGCGAGCCGCTCGGCGACGTCATAGGCCGCCCGGCGCTGCAGGAAGTCGGCGTTCGCGTAGCCGGGCGCTGCGCGGTCCAGGCGCTTGCGGTGCAGGGCGCGGTCGAAGAGGAGCGGGGGGGACGCCATTGCGCGGGGAAGATGGCGAATTCGCCGCCAGTTGGAAGCCCCGAATGCAGGCCGCCTGGCGCGTGGCGCTGGATATGCTGTTCCCGCCCCAGGCGCTGGACGGTGGTCCGCGGCCGCTGGCGGGCGGGTTTTCGGCTGACGCCTGGAGCCGGATCCGCTTCCTCGACGGCCCGGTCTGCGACGGTTGCGGCGCG
>DASVNS010000389.1:0-6095 GCA_036383735.1 Phenylobacterium sp.
CCGCGCCTGAGCTTGGCGCGGCCGTCCTCGTCCAGCTTGCCGAGGTCGCGGCCGAACAGGCTGACCTTGCCGGCGCTGGGCCGCTCCAGCCCGGCGCCCACGGCGATCAGCGACGACTTGCCCGACCCCGACGGCCCCACCAGCGCCACACGTTCGCCGTCGGCCAGGGTGAGGCTGAGGTTGCGGAGGATCTCCACGGGGCCCGCCGCGGACGGCAACGTCAGGCCCACGTCCTCCAGGACCAGCGGCGGCGTATCGTTCAATGCATCCTCGACGGTTGAGCGGCGTTGGCGCTCCCTTACATAGGACGTTCATGGCCGCGCCAAGACTTACCCGCCGAACCCTTTTCGCATTGCCGCTGATCGCCGCCGCGACGCCCGCTTTTGCGGCGCGGACCAAGGTGGTGACGGTGCTGGGCGACTCCATCACCGCCGGCTACGGCCTGCCCGCCGCCCAGGCGTTGCCGGCACAGCTGCACCTGGCGCTGATCCGGCTGGGCGCGGCGAACCTGGTCCGAGCGGCCGGGGTCAGCGGCGACACGACGGCGGGCGGCCTCGGTCGGGTGGATTTCAGCGTGAAGAAGGACACCGACGTCGTGGTGATCGCGCTTGGCGCCAACGACCTGCTGCAGGGCCAGGATCCCGGGCGGGTCCGCGCCAACCTGGACGGCATCATCGGGCGGCTCAAGGCGCGCCGCATCGGGATGGTTCTGGCCGGGATCGTCGCGCCGGTGGAGATCGGCGGCGGCTATGCGCGCGACTTCAACGCGATCTTCCCCGGCCTGGCCCGGGCGCACGGCGTGCCGCTGTACCGCAACCTGCTGGACGGCGTGGCGCGCCAGCCCGCGCTGAACCAGCACGACGGCATCCACCCCAACGCCCGCGGCGTCCAGATCATCGCCGGTCGGCTGGCTCCCGTGGTCGCCAAGGCGCTCGCCAGCCGCGCGTGAGGCGTGCCACACTCCCACGAAAATCGGGAGGAAGCGGAATGCTCACGTGGCGCATCGGAAATGTGACGGTCTCACGGATCGTGGAACTGGAGGCTACGGGCGGCACCAGGTTCCTGCTGCCGCAGGCCACCTATGAGGCCGTGCGCGAAATCCCCTGGCTGACGCCGCACTTCGCCGACGAAAAGGGCAAGCTGAAGATCAGCATCCACGCCCTGGTCGTGGAGACGCCGACCCGGCGCATCATCGTCGACACCTGCATCGGCAACGACAAGCCACGCGAGATGGCGGCCTGGAGCAATCTGCAGACCGGCTTCCTGTCCGATCTGGAAGGGGCGGGGTTCACCCGCGACAGCATCGACACCGTGCTCTGCACCCACCTCCACGTGGACCATGTCGGCTGGAACACCATGCTGGTGGACGGCGCCTGGGTTCCGACCTTCCCCAGGGCGCGTTACCTGGTTGGCCGCGCCGAGTACGAGTACTGGCGGGCCGAGGAGGACGGCGCGAGCGACGTCTCGACGTCCTATTTCCACGACAGCGTGAAGCCGGTGTGGGACGCAGGCCTCGTGGACCTGGTGGAGACCGATCATCGGGTCTGCGACGAGGTCAGCCTGGAGCCCACCCTGGGCCACACGCCGGGTCACGTCTCGATCCGCATCCGCTCCAAGGGCGAAGAGGCGTTGATCACCGGCGACTTCACCCATCACCCGTGCCAACTGGCCCGCCCGGAATGGGCAGCCGAGGTCGACTACGACAAGGTTGCATCGACCGCCACCCGGCGGCGGATGTTCGCGGAACTGGCGGACTCGAAGACGCTGGTGATCGGCACCCACTTCGCCGCGCCGACCGCTGGGCGCGTGGTGGCCGACGGCGAGGTCTGGCGGCTCGAGACCTGAGCCCCGCTCAAGTCGCGGAGATGGACTCGCGCACCGTCCGGCTCAGGTCGCCGATGGTGACCGGCTTGCGCAGCACGACCGCGTCCGAAATCTCGTCCAGGGCCAGCGAGTCCGCATAGCCGCTGCAGAACACGATCGGCAGGTGCGGATGGCGCACGCGCATCCGGTGCGCCACCTCCGCACCGGTCATGCCGGGCATGGCGTAGTCCAGGACCACGGCGTCCGGCGGGCTGGCGTCCACCAGAGCCAGGCCCGAGGGGCCGTTCGCTGCGCTGCGCACCGAAAAGCCCTCGCTGTTGAGCCCGTCGCAGAGGATCTGGCGCACCTGGTCGTCGTCGTCGATGACCACGACGCTGAGGTCGCGGCGCGGCGCGGGCGCGGCGTCGAGCGCCTTGGGCGGGGGCTCGGCTGCGGGTGGCTCGGCGCGGGGCAGGGTGATCCGCACGGTGGAGCCCTGGCCTACGGCGCTGTCGATCTCGCACGTGCCGCCGCACTGGCGCGCGAACGCCGCCACCTGCGCCAGGCCCAGGCCCGATCCCTGGTGCGCCTTGGTGGTGAAGAAGGGCTCGGTCGCCCGCGCCAGCACCTCGGGCGTCATCCCCACGCCGGTGTCGCTCACCTCGACGGTCACCGCGTCCACATCGGCGCGGGTCCGGAGCCGGATCACGCCGCCGTCCGGCATGGCGTCGCGCGCATTGACCACCAGGTTCAGCACCGCCAGCTCAAGCTGGGTGGCGTCGCTCCTGCACCAGCTCGGCGCGGCGGCCAGGTCGGTCTGGAGCTGGACCTCGGCGCCCAGCGCGTGGCGCATCAGGCCATCGCTGGTCGCCAGGATCTCGTCCACATCGACGGGGCGTAGCATCAGCCGCTGGGTCCGCGAGAAGGCGAGCAGGTGGGCCACCACCTTGGCGCCCCGGTGCGCGGCTTCCAGCGCCGTGTCGATGTAGCGCCGGTGGGGTTCCTCCTCGATCATGCGCTGCAGAAGCTCGAGGTAGCCGATGATCGGTGTCAGCAGGTTGTTGAAGTCGTGGGCCACGCCGCCGGTCAGCCGCCCGATGGCCTCGACTTTCTGGGCCTGGATCAGCGCCTGCTCGGCCCGCACCCGCTCCGCCGCCTGGCGGTCGACCTCCTCCAGCGCCTGTTCCAGCTCCGCGGTCCGGGCGCGCAGGCCCGCCTCGAGCTCGGCGTTCTCGCGCCGCAGCTCGCGGACGGTCAGCGCCCGCGACAGCACCGGCAGCAGGGTGCTGAGCTTCAGCGGCTTCAGGACATAGTCCAGCGCGCCTTCCCGCATGGCCTGGACCGCCGAGCTGATACTGCCTTCGCCGGTCATGATGACCACCGCCAGATCCGGGTCGCGCGCCAGAAACTCCTGCATGAGCGTCAGGCCGCCGATGCCGGGCATCACCATGTCGGTCAGCACCAGGTCGAAGGCGTCCCGCCGGAAGCCCGCAAGCGCCGAGGCCGGGTCGCCGAAGCCGGTGACCTCGTAGCCCTGCCCGCCCAGGGTCACCTGCAGGGCCTGCAGGTTCGCCGCCTCGTCGTCTACGATCAGCAGGCGCGGCGGGCCGCCGGTCGGACGATGGCTCCCGCTCACTCGGCCGCTCTCCGCGCGTGTCTGGCCAAGGCCGCGCGCACCTCGCGCAGCTTCGGCGGCTTGCTCAGCACCAGGTCGATGTTGGGGATGCCCTCCACCCCCGACAGCATGCCCTGGCCCCAGCCGGTCAGCAGGATCACCGGCGTTTCCGGCGATTGCGCCTTGATCGCGGCGGCCACCTGCCGGCCGTTGACGTAGGGCATCCCGAGGTCGGTGATCACCGCATCGAACGGATAGCCGTCCTGGCCGGCCGTGAAGCTGTCGATGCCGGTCTGGCCGTCGTTGGCGGGCGTGATCATGTGGCCGTCGTTGCCCAGCGCGTCGCCCAGCGCCTTCAGCAGCACCGGGTCGTCGTCCACGAGCAGCAGGCGCATGCGAGGCGGGACGGCGAGCTCGCCGACCCCGTCCTTGGCGTCGCGCATCGCCGCCGGGAAGATCAGCGAGAACGTCGTGCCCTGGCCGGGGACGGACTGGATGTCCACCTCCGCTCCGTGCCGCTGGGCGACGCCATAGACCATGGCCAGCCCCAGTCCGGTGCCTCGCTCGCCCTTGGTGGTGAAGAACGGCTCCATGCAGCGCCGGCGCGCCTCGTCGTCCATCCCGACCCCGCTGTCGCCGACGTCGATCCGCACCCAGCCGGGCTCGCCCGCCGGCCCGGTGCGCACCGTCAGGGTCCCGCCGTCCGGCATGGCGTCGATGGCGTTGAACACCAGGTTCGTCAGCGCCTCGCGGATCTCGCTCTCTACGCCCAGCACCAGCGGCAGGTCCGGGGCCAGCTCGGTCGCCACCGTCACCACGGCCCCGCGCTGCATCGACATGTCGGCCCATCGCGGCCGGGTGAGGTCCAGCACCTGCCGCGCCAACTCGTTCAACGGCAGCGGAGATCCCGGCTGCTGCGGCTCACGCTGCCGATAGAACTCCCGCATCCGGCCGATCGTGTGGCCCACGTCCTCCACCGCCCGGCGGATCACCTCCAGCTGGCCGCGGGCCGCCGGGCTCAGGCCCTTCTCGGTCTCCAGCATCGCCTCGGTGTAGAGCGCCACCGGCGACAGGGCGTTGTTGATGTCGTGGGCGATGCCGCTGGCCATCTGGCCCAGGGCGCGCAGCCGTTCCTGCTGCATCACCGACTGCTGCGTCTGGCGCAGTTCGTCGTAGGCGTGCTGCAAGTCGCTGTAGAGCTGGGCCTGGTGGGCGGCCAGCGCCATGTGCTCGGACAGCTGGCGCAGGAATTCGCAGTCGGGGCTCTGGAACCCGTCCGGCGCCAGGCGGCCGACGAGGAAGCAGCCGAACACCTTGCTCTCCACCTGCAGCGGCGCCGCCACCAGCGATCGGATGCCGGCCCGCGCGAGCTGTGCCTGGAGCGGGAACCCGATGCCCGAGATGTCGGGCTCATAGACCAGGCCGCCCTGGATGCAACTCGCCAGCCCGCTGTCGTCGACGGGGCAGGTCAGCGGCTCGGGGGTCGACAGCGAGAGCCCGAGCTCCGGCGAACTCGCCCCGACCGAGCTCACGGCGAGGATCCGCGTGGCGGCGTCGTACCGGCAGACGCAGGCGAAATCGACAGGCAGCTGTTGCTCGACGCTGCGCACCGCCACCTGGAAGATGCTCTCGAGATCCTGGCGGTCGCCGATGGCGCGGGTGATCTGGTGCAGCAGGCTCAGGCGTGCGAGCTGGGCCAGCGCCTTGGCGTCGGCGCGCTGGCGTCCGGCCGCTTCCCGCCCGAGGTGCTCCTGCGCCGAGGCCAACTCGCTCGCGCGGGCCTCGACCTGGCGCGCCAGGGTCGCCTCGACCGCGAAGCGTTCCCGCATGTCCTCGGCCATGGTCTTCACCACCCACAGCAGGATGACCAGGTAGCCGGCGATCTTCCCCAGATGGGCGATCATGGCCTGGCTGTCCGACGGGGTGCTGGAATAGAGCATGGCGGCGTGACCGACGGCCATCACCGCGGCGGCGCAGGCCGTGGGCCCGACCAGGCGGTGACGCTCGCGCAGCCGCCACCCCCAGACCGCAGTCACGGCCCACAGCAAGGGCACGCCCATCAGGATGGGCCGGCTGACGCCCAGGGTCGCCGGCGCCACATAGGCGGGAAGTTCCTTGGACATGGCGAACAGGGCGCCGCCGGCCAGTCCGCCGACGATGAGGAAGGCCGCGGCGTGGCCGCGGCCGCGCCGCAGACGCCACAGCGCGCCGGCCGTCCCCAGGGGCAGCAGGTAGGCGGAGGGCGACCATGTGGCCGGGCGCAGGTACGCCCGCGCATCACCGATCCAATCGACGTCAACCAGCACGTGGAGCAGTTCGAGGGCGAACGTCAGGCCGAACGCAATGGACAGCCAGCGCACGAACGGGCTGTCGGTCTGCTGGGCCATGTCCCACAGCAGCAGCGCCAGCATGCCGGACAGCGCCGCTACGGCGGTGTCGAGCACGGTGTGAAGCTCGGCATATTCCTCGTGGCCCGCGGCCAGCAGCGAGGCCCCCGCGCCGAACGCGAGCAGCACGGCAAGCGAGGCCCGTGGGAGCCCCTTTGCGCCAGTCAACGCGGTCATATCCGACCCTCGACGCTACAAACGACCCTACATGGCCGCGCCGCCGACGCACAATCAGGCGGTGTGGAATCTACTCCTATCGCAACCGTGAAGCTGCGCAAGACCACCACGGG
>DASVNS010000390.1:0-7689 GCA_036383735.1 Phenylobacterium sp.
GGCCTCGCGACACCCCACGGAGGAGGCGGCTACGACCTTCGAAGGGGCGGCGTGGCGGCTCATGCTGCGCGACCTATAAGGGCTGGCGGCGCCGCTGTCACGGTCCAGTCGCCGGCGAGTGGCCCGGTCAGATCGGCGCCCAGTTGCCGTGGAAACCGAACGGGACCCGGCGCGGCATCCCGGCGACCGCGATGGGTCCCCGGGCGATGTCCTGGGCCTCGAACACCAGCAGGTCGGAGCGGTCCTCGGCCGCACGGTAGACCACGGCCGTGACCCAGCCGTCGCCCTCGGCGGCGGCGGCCGAGCGCGGCACGAACACCGGCTCGGACGTAGCGTCGCCGCCATCCAGTTCGTAGACCTGCCGCTTGCCGGTCTGGAAGTCCATGTGGGCGATGCCCGACTGGCGGATGGTCCCCGAACGGGTCGGGTCGCACGCATACCAGCCGTGGCGATGCTTCAGGGTCTCCACCCGCGGATCGACGCGGGGGAACTCGCCGTCCATGTCGTCCAGCGGCGTTTCCTTGATGGCGTCGGAGGCGCCCTTCAGGTCGAAGGTCCAGCGCACCAAGCGGGCGGCCGCCTTGTCGCCCGGCCGGCCGTCGGCCCAGGGGAACAGCGGCGCCACGTCGTAGCGCATCACGTCGCAGTGGATCTTGCCGCCCTCTTCCCACGAATTCAGCGGGTGGAAGACGTAGCAGGCTCCGGTGTTGAACCAGCGGATCGACTCCACGTCGCCGTCGCGGCGCATGACTCCGACGTACGACCCCTTGTCGGGCTCCCAGGCGAAGGCCGGCTTGCCGCTCATGGCCCGCTCCAGGCTGGCGGTCAGCGGTAGGATCGGGAACAGCACGTGGCGCTGGGTGACCATGAAGTCGTGGACCATGCAGGCGAAGGGCGCCTGGAAGTCCTGGCGGCTGACGAGCGAACCATCCGCCGCGGTGATCCCATAGCTCATGCCCGCCGACAGCGGCATCTGGCCGACGCCGTAGGCGAACCAGAACATCTCGCCCGTCTTTGGGTCGATCTTCGGGTGGGCGGTGACCTTGCCCTGGAACTCGCGGTCGTAGCCCTTGGAGGCCAGCGTCCGGGGTTCCATGGCGAAGGGATGGTGGCCCTCCTCCAGCGCCAGGAGCTTGCCCGCGTGCCAGACGATGTTGGTGTTGGCGACGCCGCCTTCGTTGCCCATCGCCAGCGGGTCGGTGGTCATCGGATTGCCGAAGCTGCCGAAGAGCGAGCGGCCGTGCGCGTGCTCCAACTCCCACTTGGGCGTCCGGACATAGCGGTTGCGATAGGCGACCTTGCCGTCGGCCACGTAGAAGCCGTGGACCATGCCGTCGCCGCCGAACCAATGGTGGTTGGCGTCGTGGGGCTCGAACTGCGGGTTCGGGCCGACCCGGAACAGCGCGCCGCGCAGGCCGGTGGGGATTTCGCCCTTCACCGGCAGGTCGAAGTCGTCCTCCGAACGCACGGGGGCGTAGTTGCCCGCCAGATACGGATTGATGCGCACATCGCCGTCCATGGTCTTTCCTCCTGATTGTTCTTGCGTAACTTACGTTGTAAATTTATGCTGGAGGACGTACCCCTTTGGCAAGCGTTTTCTGCAGCGAGTCCAATGCCGCGTGTCCTGACCGAGACCGATGTCGCCGACTTCCGCGATCGCCTGTGCGCCGCCGCCGAACGGCTGTTCGCGGAGAAGGGGCCGGACGCGGTGACCATGCGCCAGCTGGCGTCCGAGCTGGGCGTGTCGCCGATGACGCCCTACCGCTACTTCGCGGACAAGGACGACATCCTGGCCGCCATACGGACCAACGGCTTCAACCAGTTCGCCGCCGCGCTGGAGGCCGCGCGCGGCGAAGGGGCCAAGAGCGCCCGGGCCAAGGCCGCGGCGGTGGGGGACGCCTACGTCAGCTTCGCCTTCGAACACCCCCACACCTACAAGCTGATGTTCGACCTGAACCAGCCGATGGGGGATGGCCATCCCGAACTGGTGGAAGCGGGGCGGCGGGCGCACGAGACCCAGACCGCCTGGGTGAAGGACCAGATCGCCGCAGGCGAGATGGTGGGCGATCCCCAACAGATCGGCGCCATGTTCTGGGCGGCCACCCATGGCGTCGTGGTGCTGGAGATGGCCGGCAAACTGCCGCCCGGCGCCGCCCGCGAACTGCACCATCAGATCACGACCACGCTGGCCAAGGGACTGAAGTCCGGCGCCTGACCGAAGTCGAGCGCGAGGCTGGCGCCGGTGGCGGCCCACGACTCCTGGTTACGGCCGGCCCGACGCTCTGTAGATTGGCCCGGAAGCAGACGTGGAGACCGACTTTGGCTGAGATCAAACCCTTCGAGGTCGCCTGGACCGAGGCTGATGTCGCCAAGGTGCTCGATCAGGTTCGGGCCTATCCGTGGCCGCCGACGCCGGATGCCCCAGACGGCTGGAGCTATGGCTGCGACGGCGCCTACCTGAAGTCGCTCTGCGCCCACTGGACCGACGGCTACGACTGGCGCGCGGCCGTGGCGGACCTGAACCGGTTCCCGCAGTTCACCGCCCGGGTGGAGGATTTCGACATCCACTTCCTGCACGTGGTTGGCGAGGCCGGCGGCCGGCGGCCGCTGCTCATCACCCACGGCTGGCCGGGGTCGCATTACGAGTTCTGGGAAACCGTCGAAAAGCTGGCGTTCCCGTCGCGGTTCGGCGGTCAGGCCGCCGACGCCTTCGACCTGGTGATCCCCTCGATCCCAGGCTTCGGGTTCTCGTCCAAGCCTTCACGGCCGATCGGCCAGCGGGCGACGGCGCGGCTCTTCAACACCCTGATGACCGAGGTCCTGGGCTACGGAAGCTATGTCGCCCAGGGTGGCGACTGGGGCGCGGTGGTCACGTCGTGGCTGGGGCGAGACCACGCGGCGCACGTGCAGGCCATCCACTTGAACATGTTCGTCGCCCGGCCGGAGGGCGGCCCGACGACCGAAGAGGAGGTGGCCTGGGCCACGCAGCGGAGCGCCGCTGCGGATGCAATGGGCGCCTATTTCCTCTTGCAGGCGTCCAAGCCGCAGTCCCTGGCGTGGATGGGGGCAGGCAACCCGGTGGGACAGGCGGCCTGGATCGCCGAGCGGTTCCACGACTGGTCGGACCTGCGCACGAAGTCGATGGACGAGGCCCATCCGAAGGACCGGCTACTCACCAACATCATGATCTACGTCATGACCGACAGCTTCACCTCGGGCGCCTGGTACTATCGCGGCTTCATCGAGGAGGGTGGCGTCACGCAGTCGCCGGCGGATCGGCTGGAGATCCCGACGGCCTTCGCCAATTTCCCCGGCGAGTCCCTCTATCCCTCGCCTCCCCGCTCATATGCCGAGCGGACCAACAACGTGATGCGATGGAGCGACATGCCCCACGGCGGGCATTTCGCGGCCATGGAGGAGCCTGACCTCTACGTGGAGGATGTGCGCGCGTGGGGACGCGAGCAAGGCTGACCCTGGCTGGGTCGCAGCTGTCGGGTTAAGCCGGGCGCCATGGCTCGATACGACTTCGCTTCGGACAACACCGCCCCGGCGACTCCGGAAGCCATGGACGCCATCGCCGCCGCCAACGTCGGCTTCGCGCCGGGGTATGGCGCCGACCCGGTCAGCGCGCGCGCCGCCGACCTGCTGCGCGAGACCCTGGACGCCGACGCCGAGGTCCGTTTCGTGGCGTCCGGCACGGCGGCCAACGCCCTGTCGCTGGCTGCGCTGTGTCGGCCCTTCGAGGCGGTGCTGGCGCACGAGCACGCCCATATCTGCACCGACGAGACCGGCGCCCCAGGACTGTTCGGCCATGGCCTGGGGCTGGTCGGGCTGGCGGGAGCCTCGGGCAAGATCGATCCCGCAGCCCTCGCCGCGCGGCTGGACGGCCCCGACGTCTCGCACCGCCAGTCCCCGGCGGCGCTTTCGGTCACCAACGCCACCGAATACGGCACGCTCTATTCGCTCGAGGAGATGCGCGCGCTGATCGCGCCCGTGAAGGCCAGGGGCTATGGCGTCCACCTCGACGGCGCGCGGCTGGCCAACGCCGCGGCCGCCGGCTTCGACCTGACGGCGATCGGCGCGCTTGGGGTGGACATCCTTGTGGTCGGCGGGACCAAGGCCGGCATGCCGCCGACCGAAGCCGTGGTGATCTTCGACCGCACCCTCGCCCGCCGGTTCGACGCCCGGCTGAAACAGGCCGGCCAGCTTCCGTCCAAGGGCCGCTTCTATGCCGCCCCGTTCATCGGCATGCTGTCCGGCCAGGCCATGATCCGCCATGCCGCGCACGCCAACGCCATGGCCCGACGGCTGGCCGAGCGCATGCCGTTTCCCGTCACCCACCCTGTGCAAGCCAACGCCGTCTTCGTCGAGATGGACGACGAACGGCTGGCCGCGCTCCAAGCGGCGGGATGGTTCGTGTACCGCTTCCTGGACGGTTCGGTCCGCTTCATGTGCTCCTGGGCGACCACGGAAGCAGCTGTGGACGAGATCACCGAGGCGCTGGCAAATATAACCTAGGTTGTGTTTTCGGCCGAGAGAGTTCCCAGCGAGCGGACACTGCAGGTCCGCAAGATGTGGCGCCGCAGCCGCAGCCCGTCACGAAAGTAATGTTCCTTTTACGGCTCACCGGCATTGTGCCGAGATATGGTTGCTCGCGTTTCACGTGTGTGACAGCTTGAAATTCACCCTCTAGGTGCAACTCTCTCGCCCGACATCGGCACGCGGAGGGTCTCGCGCCTGAGGGGAACTTAAGGGCGGAGCGCCTCAATCCGCTCCGCACCCGCGGGGATCGCAAAGAATGAAAGTCCGGATGAAGATCATGCTTCGAAGCGCGCTGCTGATGTCGGCGGCCTCGGCGGGCCTGTTGGCTGCACCGTCGTTCGCCCAGGCCCAGACGACCGATGGCGCGGACGTCGGCGAGATCGTCGTCACCGGTTCGCGCCTGCGCCGGGACACCTTCTCTGCACCGCTGCCGATCTCCGTCTTGACCGCGGAAACGATCCGCGAGTCCGGGCAAGCCTCCATCGGCGACCTGCTGCTGGACCAACCGAACATCAATCCCGCCGCCAACAACCAGAACACGTCCAACTCCTCGTTCCTGGCGGGACAGAGCCGCGCGGACATCCGCGGGATCGGGCCGACCCGGACGCTCGTGCTGATGGACGGCCGGCGGCTGCCGTTCTCGGACGCCTCTTCGCCCGCCGTGGACCTGAACACCATTCCGTCGCTGATGGTGGAGCGGGTCGAGACGCTGGTCGGCGGCGCGTCCGCCGTCTACGGCTCCGAGGCCATCGCCGGCGTCGTCAACTTCGTCATGAAGAAAGAACAGCAGGGCCTTGAGGTCGACCTGACGGGGGGCGTCT
This sequence comes from Phenylobacterium sp., assembly GCA_036383735.1. Lineage (GTDB taxonomy): Bacteria > Pseudomonadota > Alphaproteobacteria > Caulobacterales > Caulobacteraceae > Phenylobacterium. The sequence continues at coordinate 5,364 of DASVNS010000390.1, forward strand.
CCGAAGAGGGCGACGGCGAGGAGTTCCGCACTGGCTTCAACTGGGGCGCGAAATTCCTCGACGACCGGCTGAACGTGCTGGTCGGCGGCGAATATGCCAGCATCGACAAGATCATGCAGAAGGACCGCGACTGGGCCTTCCCGGGGGTACGACGCGACACTCGCCTGACGCCACAGCCGATCATCCCCAACTCGCACGCGAACACCTCGCCGTACGCCACCTTCCAGCTGGTCGGCGGCGCGCTGGGCACAGCTCGCGCCGTGACACGTGACGTGCGCGACAACGGCCTGTCGATCGTACGGCTATCGGCGGCCTGTTCGACCGCGACCGTGCAGCCGGATTGCCAGGATCCGGCGCTGTTCGATTCCACCGTCTACAACGCGCTGCAGGGCAAGGTGAACCGCGGCGTCCTGCGGACCTATGTCGACTACCGGATCACCGACCAGTGGAAGGCGTTCGTCGACGCCAGCTATACGAAGGTGACGGGCTACGGCTTCCTGCAGCCGGCGTTTTCGAGCGCGGCGGGCGGCGGAACCATGCCGGTGGTCCTGCGTGGCGACAACGCCTTCCTTGCGGGTCCCACCACCACCGCCCAGCAACTGCGCGCCGAATGGCTCGCGGCCGGCAAGACCTTCTCGTCGGCGTCCACCGCCCAGGTGGGCAAGTTCTGGGATGAGTTCGGCGGCCGCGACGTGAAGTCCGAACGCGAGCAGAGCCGCGTCGCCGGGGGCTTCGAGGGCGCGTTCCAGACGCTCGGCCGCGACGTGAACGTGGACGGCTATGTCCAGTATTCGCGGCTGGACGGCAGCACGATCTCCTATGGCATGCCCAACGTCGCGCGGGTCCAGCAGGCGACGGACGCCGTGATCGTCAACGGCCAGGTCGTCTGTCGCAGTGTGGCGGCGCGCGCCGCCGGCTGCGTACCCTGGGACCTCATCAACGGCGCGTCCCGCGAAGCCGTGCTCTGGGCCAACGGCGTGTCGGACACCGACCAGAAGGTGACCCAGACCGTCGGCGGCCTGAACTTCGCCACCAACGTCTTCGAACTATCGGCCGGGCCCGTCAGCGTCGCCTTCGGCGGCGAGTATCGCCGGGAGACCAGCTCCTTCGTGCAGGACGCGCTCGGCGCATCGGGCGCGCTGTATATCAGCCCGGTCGGCCGCCGCGCGGGTTCGTACAGCGTCAAGGAAGCCTACGGCGAGGTCCGGATCCCGATCCTCAAGGACCTGCCGTTCGCCGAAGAGCTGAGCATCGAACTCGCTGGCCGGGCGTCCGACTACACGACCGTCGGCGATACGCACCAATATCGGCTGCATGCCGAATGGGCGCCGTTCCGCGACATCCGCTTCCGCGCAACAGAGGCCACCGCCGTGCGTGCGCCCAACATCGTGGAGCTGTTCGCGCCGCAGACCCGCACCTTCACCCCGGCCGCGGTCGACCCCTGCGACGCGGCCGTGTTCCGTGGCGCCTCGGCGGCCCAGCAGGCCGCGCGCCGCATCACCTGCGCGGCCGCGATCCCCGGCTGGAACCCCGCAACCTTCCAATCGAACTTCGGCCTGGGCCGGCCACTGCCGGTCACCATCGGCGGCAACCCGAACCTGGACGCCGAGAAGGCGCATACCTACGAATACGGTGTGGTCCTCAAGCCGCGCTGGGTCCCCGGGCTGTCGCTGTCGATGGACTTCTTCAAGTACAACATCGCCGGGCAAGTCGGTGCGGTCACCCTCAGCACCCTGTTCCAGGACCTCTGCTACGACTCGCCGCTGGCGTACGGCTCGAACCCGTTCTGCGCCCAGATCACCCGCGATCCGTCCGGCGCCCAGACCGGCGTCGTGGGCGGGGTGAGCGACGTGCTCGTCGTGGCCCAGAACGTCGCCAAGGTGAAGGTCGAGGGTTGGGACTACTCCGCGTCCTACGGCTTCCGCACCGAGGATCTGTTCGGTCGCGACTACGGCGCCATCGCGCTGCGGGCCGACGCCACCTGGACGTACCGGTTCGCCCAACAGGGGCTGCCGGGTCAGCGCTACACGCAGCTGGCGAACACGATCAACAACGCCACGCCGGAGTGGAAAGCCAATGCCTCGGCGCGGTGGAGTTACGACAAGTACGCCGTCACCTGGAGCACCCTCTACATCGGCTCGACCATCGCCAACGTCGCGTTCCAGCCGAACCAGCTGACCCGCTACAAGACCGGAGACTACTTCCGCCATGACCTGCGGGCGAGCTACCGGGTGAACGACGACATCGCGGTGCGCGCCGGGGTGATCAACCTCCTGGACCGCAACCCCCCGCAGATCCCGGACAACTCCATCTACAACGGCACGAC
>DASVNS010000391.1:0-9512 GCA_036383735.1 Phenylobacterium sp.
CAGGTCGTCCGGCACCAGGCCGGCCAGATCCTCGACCGTCTTCACGTCGCCCTGGCCCAGGGCCACGGCCATCGGCAGGGTGACGCCTTCGATCTCGAGCAGGCCGTCCTCGACGCCCAGCTCCTTGCGCTTGGCGTCGTATTCGGCGGCTTCCTTGTCCAGGTAATCCTGGGCGCGGGCCTGGATCTCGGCGCCGGTGTCCTCGTCGAAGCCTTCGATCGAGGCCACTTCGGAGACGTCCACAAAGGCCACGTCCTCGACGGTGGCGAAGCCCTCGGTGACCAGCAGCTGGGCGATCACCTCGTCCACGTCCAGGGCTTCCTGGAACAGGGCCGTGCGCTCGGCGAACTCGCGCTGGCGGCGCTCGCTCTCCTGGCTCTCGGTCATGATGTCGATCTGCCAACCCGTCAGCTGGCTCGCAAGGCGCACGTTCTGGCCGCGGCGGCCGATGGCCAGCGACAGCTGCTCGTCCGGCACGACCACTTCGACGCGCTCGTCTTCCTCGTCCATCACCACCTTGGAGACTTCGGCGGGGGCGAGACCGTTCACGATGAAGGTCGCCTCGTCCTGGCTCCACTGGATGATGTCGATCTTCTCGCCCTGCAGCTCGGCCACCACCGCCTGCACGCGCGAGCCGCGCATGCCGACGCAGGCGCCGACGGGGTCGATCGACGAGTCGTTGGAAATCACCGCCATCTTGGCGCGGCTGCCCGGGTCGCGGGCCACGGCGCGGATCTCGATGACCCCGTCGTAGACCTCGGGCACTTCCTGGGCGAACAGCTTGGCCATGAAGCCGCCATGCGCGCGGCTGAGCAGGATCTGCGGGCCCTTGGTCTCGCGGCGGACGTCGTAGATGTAGCAGCGGATCCGGTCGCCGATGTTGAAGTTCTCACGCGGGATCGACTGGTCGCGGCGCATGATGCCTTCGCCGCGGCCCAGGTCGACGACGACGTTGCCGTATTCGACCCGCTTGACCGTGCCGTTGACGATCTCGCCCACGCGGTCCTTGTACTCTTCGAACTGGCGCTCGCGCTCGGCGTCGCGGACCTTACCCATCACCACCTGGCGGGCCATCTGGGTCTGGACGCGGCCAAACTCGAAGGGCGGCAGCAGCTCCTCGTAGGTCTTGCCGATCACCGCATCCTTGTCGCGCCGCTTGGCGTCGGCCAGGCGCAGGATGCCCGCGGGCTCCTCGAAGGGCAGCTCGTTGCCCTCCTCGTCCACGCCGCCGCCGAACACGGCGTCGTCCTCGACCACCGTCACCACCCGCTTGATGGTAGTCTCGCCGGTCTTGGGGTCGATGTGGACGCGGATGTCGTGCTCGGCGCCATAGCGCGAGCGTGCGCCCTTCTGGATCGCTTCCTCGATCGCCTCGATGACGATCTCCTTGTCGATCGATTTCTCGCGGGCGACAGCCTCGGCGATCTGCAGCAGTTCAAGCCGGTTGGCGGAGATGCCGGTCAGGCTCATGGGGTCTTCCCTCTACTCGGTCGTCTGTTGTTCGGATGCGATGCGGGCGGCGCGGGTTGCGGCCCCCCGCTTCATGAGTTGGTCGTTCAGCACCAGCTTGGCCTCGATGACCCACGCGAACGGGATCAACGCGGTCTCGGCCTCGCCTTCGAGATCGATCGCCACCTGGTCGTCCTCGACCCCCGCCAGGAGGCCGCGGAAACGCTTGCGGCCCTCGGCCAGGCGGTCCAGCTCGACCTTGACCTCATAGCCTTCGTAGGCGACGAAATCCTCCAGCCGGGTCAGCGGCCGGTCGATCCCCGGCGACGAAACTTCCAGCACATATTCCCCGGCGATCGGGTCGGCGGCGTCCATGACTTCGGAGATGGCCCGGCTGAGGCGCGCGCAGTCCTCGACGTTCATGTCCCCATCGGAGGGCCGCTCGCCCATGACCTGCAGCTTGCGCCGTTCGGCCCCGCCCATCAGGCGCAGGCGCACGATAGCGTAGCCCGCCGCCTCGGCCACGGGGTCGAGCAGCTCCAGCAGCTTCAGGTCCTCTGCGGTCTTCCCGCGCATACTTGGCCTTGGCCCTAGAAAAGAAAAAAGCGGCCGGGCCGGAGCCCGCCGCTCGTAGGCGCCATACAGCGCTAACGGACGATGTCCCGATCTATATAGCGGCCGACGAGGCGCTTGTCAGCCCCAGAGTCAGGCGTCCGCCGCACCGACCCTGAGTCGCCTCAATCGTCGAACCTCCGCAATAAAGGCCGGCGGGTGGGCCGCGACCGGCCTCTTCCCTCTCAAAGCTCGTCATCCTGATGACGAGCAAGCCCGAGGATGACGAGCAAGAGGGGAAGGTGAAGTGTTCCCCCTTCCCTCTCCGCGCGGGATAGGTCACACACCGCGCCTCCCGTTTGTGTGTCTCTCGCGAAAGACCTCCCATGGACCTCTCCAAGATCTCCGTCGGCAAGAACCCGCCGTACGACGTCAACGCCCTTATCGAGATCCCGCAGGGCGGCGAGCCGGTGAAGTACGAGATCGACAAGGACAGCGGCGCGCTGTTCGTCGACCGCTTCCTGCACACCGCGATGTTCTATCCGGGCAACTACGGCTTCATCCCGCACACCCTGGCCGACGACGGCGACCCGATGGACATCATCGTGGTGGGGCCGACACCGGTGGTGCCCGGAGCCATCATCCGTGCGCGGCCCGTGGGGGCGCTGATCATGCGCGACGAAGCCGGCGGCGACGAAAAGATCCTGGCCGTTCCCGTGGACGCGCTGCACCCCTTCTATGCCGGCGTCGACAGCTGGCGCTCGCTGCCGGCGATCCTCACCGAGCAGATCGCCCACTTCTTCCAGCACTACAAAGACCTGGAGAAGGGCAAGTCCGTCGAGATCGTCCGCTGGGCCGATCCGGAAGAAGCCGGCGACCTGATCCGCCAGTCCATCGAGGCCTGCAAGGCCGCGGGCGGCTAGCTTCCTTTCCCGCGAAGCGGGAGAGGGGGACCGCGCCCCGCAGAGGGCGTGGTGGAGAGGGCGGGCCTCATCCACCGAGCCATGGGCCGCCGGATCGATCCGCCGAGCCTGAGGCTTGCCCTTCCCACCCCTCGCTCTGCGGCGAGCGGTCCCCCCTTCCCACCTTGTGGGAAGGGAAGATCAGCGCCGCACGAAGTCGAGGAACACCGGGGCGCAGTCGCCCAGGCGCTTTTCCTCGTAGCGGGTGGTGATGTGGTCGGCCGGCGGGATCCGCCAGTCGTCCGCACGCTGCGCTTGCCAGGCAAAGGCCGCATCGGCGGTGAACCGCTCCAGCGCCTGGTCCACATAGCTCATCACGTCGCTGGCGAAGCGCAGGACGCCGCCGGGCCGCAGGGTGCGCGCCAGCTCGGCCACCAGCTCGGGCTGCACCAGGCGACGCTTCTGCTGGCGGGTCTTGGGCCAGGGATCGGGGAACAGGATGAACACCCGCGCCAGGCTGGCGTCGGGGATGCGCGCGATCAGTTCGCGCACGTCGCCGTCGTGCAGGCGGACGTTCCCGAGGCCCTGCTCGTCGATGTGGCGGACGGCGCTGGCCACGCCGTTCACGAACGGCTCGGCGCCCAGGATCAGCACATCGGGCGCACGGGCGGCCTGAGCGGCCATGTGTTCGCCGCCGCCGAAGCCGATCTCCAGCCACGCCTCGCGGGCGCCGGGCATCAGCGCGGCTGGCGACACCGGCCCCGCCGGAATCCGCAGCCCAGGCAGCCGCGTCTCCATCAACGCGGCCTGACGCGGCTTGATCGGCCGCGACTTCAGCCGGCCGAAGGAGCGAAGCGGAGGGTGGTGTTCGGACATGATTTCAAACTAACCCGTGTCATCCCGGATTTCGCGCAAGCCAAAGACAGGGACCCATAGACGCCTGATCGTAGAGGTCAAAACGAAGGCGGCGCCGCTGAGCGACGCCGCCAACATCCGGAGCTTGTGGGTCCCGGCCTTCGGCGTGCGCCGAAACCGGGATGGCACCCCTTGATTACGCGATCGACTTCAACTGTTCGGTGAGATCGGTCTTCTCCCATGAGAAGCCGCCCTCGTTGTCCGGCTGGCGGCCGAAGTGGCCGTAGGCGGCGGTGCGGGCATAGATCGGGCGGTTCAGTTGCAGGTGCTCGCGGATGGCCCGCGGCGTCGCGCCGCCGATCATCTGCGGCAGGGCCAGTTCCAGCTTCGCCGGATCGACTTCGCCCGTGCCATGCAGGTCGACATAGAAGCTGAGCGGATTGGCCACCCCGATGGCGTAGCTGATCTGGATCGTGCACTTGCGCGCCAGCCCCGCGGCCACGACGTTCTTGGCCAGGTAGCGGCAGGCATACGCGGCGGAACGGTCCACCTTGGTCGGGTCCTTGCCGGAGAACGCGCCGCCGCCGTGCGGGCTGGCGCCGCCGTAGGTGTCGACGATGATCTTGCGACCGGTCAGGCCCGCGTCGCCGTCGGGCCCACCGATCTCGAAGCGCCCGGTGGGGTTGATGTGCCACTTGGTGTTCTTGGTGATCAGCCCGGCCGGGATGACGCTCTCGACGTAGGGCTTGATCACGCCCTCCAGGCGCTTGGGGGTGGCGATGTGCAGGCCCAGCCGCTTCTTGTGCTGGGTCGAGACGACGATCTGCAGGATCTCGACCGGGCGGCCGTCTTCGTAGCGCACCGTCACCTGGCTCTTGGCGTCCGGCTCCAGCACCGCGCATTCCCCGGAGTGGCGGACCTCGGCCAGCTTCCTGAGGATGTCGTGGCTGTATTGCAGCGTCGCCGGCATCAGCGCCGGGGTCTCGTCGCAGGCATAGCCGAACATGATGCCCTGGTCGCCCGCGCCCTCGTCCTTGCTGTCGGAGGCGTCCACGCCCTGGGCGATGTGAGCCGATTGCTCGTGCAGATAGCAGGCGTACTTCGCCTTGTTCCAGTGGAAGCCCTTCTGCTCGTAGCCGATGTCCTTGATCGCCGCGCGAACCTTGGACTCCAGCGACTTCACGATCTCCTTGGTGAGGGCCTTGTTCTCGGCCTTCGAGCCGCCCGGCTTGCCGGCGCGGACCTCGCCCGCCAGCACGATGCGGTTGGTGGTCACCAGGGTTTCACAGGCGACGCGCGCCTGCGGCTCCGCGCTCAGGAACGCATCGACCACGGTGTCCGAAATGCGATCGGCGACCTTGTCCGGATGACCTTCGGACACGCTTTCGCTGGTGAAGATGTAGCTGGAACGGCTCAAGGGGCTAGCTCCGGAGATAGGAAACGGCGTGGATGCGCCAGCGAACAGGCTGAACGCCTATAAAGAAACCCTTATGTGGCGCCAAGGCTCGACGCCCTATCGGAAGGCAGGTCCCGGTCGCCGCCTGCGTCCTGCGAACCAGGCGCCCGCCGAGAGGGCGAGCAGCCCCGCGAATGGCCAGTCGCCCGCGCGGCTATAGGGCGTGGCCGCCGCCGCCGGGGGCAGCCGCGCGTCGATCGCCCCGTAGGCGCCGAGACCCAGCATCCGACCCTGCACGATCCGGCCTTGCGCGTCGATGACCGCCGAGACGCCCGTCGGTGTCGCCCGGACGATCGGCAAGCCCTGTTCGATGGCCCGATAGCTGGCGATGTTGAGGTGTTGCCACGGACCGCTGGTGCGTCCGAACCAGGCGTCGTTCGAAATGTTCAGGATCCAGGCGGGCCGTGCGCCGTGCGCCGCCAGTCCGGGGAACAACGCCTCATAGCAGATGAGCGGCTGCACCGGCGGCATGCCCTGGACCGCCAGGGGCCGCGGCGGCGCGCCGGCCGTGAAGTCATCGGGCATATGCACCAGGGCGCGGATCCCCAGGCGGCCGGCCAACTCGCCCAGCGGCATGAACTCGCCGAACGGCACCAGCCGGAACTTGTCGTAGAAGCCGGCGACCCGAAGCGTCGTGGGCTCGCGCCGAAACGCCACGAGGGTGTTGAAGTATCGGTAGGCGCCGCGGCCGTCCGGTTCGGCCCGGTTGGCGCCCATCAGCAGGATCTGGCCCGGCTGCAGCATGTCGCGCAACCGCAGCGCATAGGGCGAACCGGGCGCCACCAGGTCGTCGATCACGGCCGGAAGCGCGCCTTCCGGCCAGATCACGATATCGGGCCGCTGAGACGTCGGCCGAAGCGTCAGCTGCTCGTAGGCGGTGAAGACCAGGTCGAGGTTCTCGGGCTTCCACTTGTCCTTCTGGTCGATATTGGCCTGGACCACCCGGATCAGCGGCGCTTGCGGATCGGGCGACAGGCGCGCCACGGCCGCCAGCCGCCCCGCGCCGCCGGCGTAGAGCGCCGTGAGGCCGATTCCGGCGGCCACCATCAGCGCGGCCTGCGCCGACCGGCGGACCGGCAGCACCAGCACCGCCGGCGTGGCGGCCAGGGCAAGGGTGATCCAGGACAGCCCATAGGCGCCGACCAACGCGGCCGCCTGCGACGGGGCGCTACCGGCTCGCCAGGCCTCGCCCACGAGGTTCCACGGGAAGCCGGTCAGGATATGGCCGCGCAGCCATTCGGCAGCGGCGAACACGCCCGCGAACACCAGGACTTTCCAGGCGCTGCGCGGCCGGAGCGCCCGATAGACCAGGCCCGCCAAGCCCCAGAACAGCGCCAGCCCACCGCCCATCAGCACGATGGCGAACGGGGCCATCCAGCCGTAGGTGGCCACGTCCACGAGGAACGGCTCGCCAATCCACCAGGTCGAAACGCCGAAATAGCCGAGCCCGGCGAGCCAACCCAGGAAGAAGGCCTGCCCGAGCGGCCTCGGACCCTGGATCGTTTCCAGGCGCAGCAGGATCAGGCTGAACCCCAGCAGGCCCATGGCGATCCCGAAGGGGGGATGCGCGAGGCCGGCCGCAAGACCGCCCGCGAGCGCGGTCAAGGGGGCATACCAGCGAGGTCGCGCCACTCAGGCCTCGGCGGCGGCTTCGACCGCGGACATGCGGCGCACGCGCACGCGCTTGACCCGCCGTGGGTCGGCGGCCAGCACCTCGAGCAGGTAGCCGTCCGGGTGCTCGATCCGCTCGCGCTTCTGCGGCACGCGTCCGGCCAAGGCGTTCACCAGGCCGGCGACCGTTTCGATCTCCTCGTCCAGGTCCTCGGGCGCGAGGTCGGCGCCGTCGCCGATGGCGTGCTCGAGTTCCTCCAGCGGCGCGCGGCCGTCGACGATCCAGCCGTCGTCGTCGGCGATGATCGGCAGATAGGCCTGGTCGCTTTCCTCGTCGTGCTCGTCGGAGATCTCGCCCACCAGGGTTTCGAGCAGGTCTTCCAGGGTCACCAGGCCATCGACCCCGCCGAACTCGTCGATCACCAGCGCCATGTGGATACGCTTGGCGCGCATGGTGGTCAGCAGGCGTTCCGCGGACATCGACGGCGGCACATACAGCACCTCGCGCACGAGGTGGCGGCGTCCGGACAACACATGGTCGTCGGGCTTGGGCTGCCGCGACTTGCTGGCGAGCAGCTTGAAGACGTCCTTGACGTGGACCACGCCCACCGGCTCGTCCAGCGTCTCCTTGTAGACCGGCATGCGGCTGTGTTCCGCATCGACGAAACGGGCGATCAGCTCGGCGAAGGTGCAGCTGCGCTCGATGCCCACGATGTCGGTGCGCGGCTTCATCACGTCCTCGACCCGCAGGTCCTGGAAGGCACGCGCCTGGCTGACCAGCTCGCCGCCGGCTTCGGTCAAGGGTTCGGGGGTCTCGTCGGCGGCCGCCTCCGCGGTGCGCCGGAAGAGGTCGAACAGGCCGCGTAGGCCGCGTCGCTGCCGACGCGGGCTATGTCGGCCAGGCCCCAGCCTACTACTGGGAGGGTCGGGGTCGGTCATGCTCTCCTTCGCCGGCCGCATATGGGTCTGGGATACCCAGACCGGCCAGCACCGCACGCTCGAGGCCTTCCATGACCTCGGCCTCATCATCGCCGATGTGATCGTATCCGAGAAGATGCAGAACGCCGTGGATCGTCAGGTGCTGTAAATGATTGCTCAGCGGCTTGCCCTGCTGGTCCGCCTCGCGAACGCACACCCCGTAGGCCAGGGCCACGTCGCCCAGGTGATCCTCTGGGTTGGGGGGCGCCGGAAACGACAGCACATTGGTCGCCGAGTCCTTGCCGCGGAACCGGGCATTGAGCTCACGCACCGACTCGTCGTCGGTGAGCAGGAACGTGATTCCCGCATCGCCGGTGGGGACGGCCCGCAGCGCGGCCTCGGCGGCGACCCGCACGACGTCCTCCGCCCCGGGCAGGGCGGCCAGCCACGCCGGATCCTCGACCTCGATGTCGATCAAACGGTGCGTCCGCGCTTGGCGGCGTCGGCGTCATAGGCGCGGACGATCCTCTCCACCAGCGGGTGGCGCACCACATCCTCGGACGAGAAGCGGGTGATCCCGATGCCCTTCACGCCTTCCAGCATGCCGACCGCATGGGCCAGGCCGCTGTCGGCGGGGTTCGGCAGGTCGATCTGGGTCGGGTCGCCGGTGACGGCCATCCGCGAGCCCTCGCCCAGGCGGGTCAGCACCATCTTCATCTGTGCGCGGCTGGCGTTCTGGGCCTCATCGACGATCACGAAGGCGTGGCTGAGCGTTCGGCCGCGCAGGAAGGCGATGGGCGCCACCTCGATCTCGCCCTTCTCGCGCCGGCGGCGGAGCTGTTCGGCGCCCAGGATGTCGGTCAGCGCCTCCCAGACCGGCGCCATGTAAGGATCGACCTTCTCGTTCATGTCGCCCGGCAGGAAGCCCAGCCGCTCGCCGGCCTCCACCGCGGGGCGCGAGACGATCAACCGATCGACGGCTCCGCCCAGCAGCATGCCGGCGCCATGCGCGACCGCCAGAAAGGTCTTGCCGGTGCCGGCCGGGCCGAGGCCGAAGACCAGTTCGCACTGGGTCAGGGCCTCGAGATAGCGGGCCTGGGCGGCGGTCTTGGGCGCGACCTGGCCGCGGCGGCCCACCGGCAGGAGCGCCGCCCCCGGTTGGCCGGGACCCGAACGCGCCTGGCCGATCGCGACGCGTACGTCCGCCTCCTCGATCTCTAGCCCGTGGTCGGCGCGGTCGGCGATGGTTTGCACCGCTTTCTTCGCCTGGCCGCGCGACTTGGCGTCGCCGGAGAGCGAGACCCCGCCGCCGGGCGTCTCGACCAGCACCCCGAAGGCGTCCTCGATCAGCGCCGCATGACGGCTGTTGGCGCCGGCCACCGCGCGAACGGCTGCGTCCGACAGGGCGATGAATTCAGGCGCTCGGCTCAAGCGGTTTCCAGTTCAAGCACGCCCGCCAGGCTGTTCTGGGCGGCGCTCTCCACCTTCACCGGAACGATCTGCCCCAGCATCCGATCCGGCGCGACCACATGGACCGCCTGAAGATAGGGGCTCTTGCCGACCAGCTGGCCGGGATGACGCCCGGTCTTCTCGAACAACACGGCCAGGGTGCGGCCCTCCTGGGCGCGGTTGAAGGCCATCCGCTGCTCGTCGAGCAGGGCGTTCAGGCGCGCCAGCCGCTCGTCCTTCACCTCTTCGGCCACCTGGCCGGGCAAGGCGGCGGCCGGGGTGCCGGGGCGGCGGGAGTATTTGAACGAGAAGCAGCTCGC
>DASVNS010000392.1:0-8129 GCA_036383735.1 Phenylobacterium sp.
ACACCGGCCTGTCGGCCGACCTCTGGCAAGGAACGCCGGTCGAGACGGCGCGGGTCGTCCTGCCGATGCTGGCCTCGAAGCCGGTCTCGCCCGCTGCCGCGTCTCTGGCGCGCCGCGTCCTCGCGACCGGCGCGCGGGGGCCGGCTGCCGGCGATCAAGCCCTTGCGGGCGCCCGGACCAGCGCGCTGATCGCCCTGGGCGACGTGGCCGCCGCCGGGCGCATCCTCGACCGCGCCGCCGGTCTCGAGCGCAACGCCGACCTGTCGCAGGCCGCCGCCGAAACCGCGTTGCTGGCCGGCGACACCGCGCGCGCCTGCTCCATCGCCGAAGGCCTCTCGGCAGGGCGGGGCGAGGCCTACTGGCTTCGCCTGCGCGCCTTTTGCCAGGCGCAGGCAGGGCAGGACGCTCAGGCGCAACTCACCTTCGAACTGGCCCAGACCCAGGCGCGTGACGCCGTCTACGGCCGGCTGATGGCCGCCAGGCTGTCAGGCGCCCCGCCCGGGGCCGCCTCGCTGCGCAATGGCCTGGACCTGGCGTTGTCCCAGGCCCTGAACCTGGACCTGGCCGCCGCCAAGCCGTCGCCGGCCGTCGCCGCGGCCATGTCGGGCGGCGAGCCTGCGACGCCCAAATTCGACATTGCGGCGATCGACGGCCAGATCGGCGGCCTGGGCCAGACGGTGGTCTCGGGCCTGCCGCCGGAAGCCGGCGTCTCCGCCCTCATTTCCGCCGCGGCCGAGGCCACGGAGCCCAAGTCGAAAGTGCGGCTGCAATCGGCCGCCGTGCTGCTCGCCTCGCTGGCCAACGATCTGCCCGGGCCGGATCGGGCGCGGGTGTCGGCCTTCGCGATCCCCGAGGGCAAGGCCCCCGCCGGCCGCAACCTGGCCCTGGAAGCCGCCGCCGACAGCCGCCGCGTCGGCGAGGCGGCCCTTCTCGTGCTCTGGACCTGCGCGGACGCAGGCCCGGCGGGACCGGCGCTGGGCGACCGGGTGCGCATCGTGCGCACCCTGATCCGCGCCGGCCTGCCGGACGATGCGCGTCTCTTCGTGCTCGAGGGGCTGGCGGCCCTGAAATGAGCGCCAGGGGGGCCGACTGGTCCGAGGCCTTCCTCGAAATGATGGCGGTGGAGCGGGCCGCCGCGCGCAATACCCTGACCGCCTATGCCCGCGACCTTGCCGACGCCGGCCTGTTCCTGTCGGGCCAAGGTTGCGACCTCGCCGACGCCGCCGCCGAGCAGGTCGAGGCCTATTTCGCCGACCTGAGCGTGCGCGGTCTGTCGCCGGCCACCGCCGCGCGCCGGCGGGCCGCGGTGCGCCAGTTCTATCGGTTCGTGCTGGGCGAGGGCTGGCGCGATGACGATCCCTCGCGCCGGGTGGAGGCACCGAAGAAAGGCCGCCCGCTGCCGAAGGTGCTGAGCCGCGAGGAGATGGACCGGCTGATCGCCGCCGCGGGCGCGCGCGACGGCGCCCAGGGGCTTCGCTTCGGCTGCATGGTCGAACTGGCCTATGCCTCAGGCCTGCGGATCTCGGAGCTGACGGGCTTGCCGCTGGCCGCGCTCCAGCGAGACCCTGCCTACCTCATCGTCAAGGGCAAGGGCGGCAGGGAGCGGCTTGCGCCGCTCAACGACACGGCGCGCGGTGCGGTGAAGGCCTATCTCGCCGTGCGGAACAGGTTCCTGCCCAAGGGCGACCACGCGAACCCCTGGTTGTTCCCCTCGCGGGGCAAGGCCGGGCGCCTGACGCCGCGCCGCTTCGCCCAGGTGCTGGACGAGGCGGCCTCCGACGCCCGGATCGACCCCGAGCGGGTCAGCCCCCACGTGCTTCGCCACGCCTTCGCCACCCACCTGCTGGAGGGTGGCGCGGACCTGCGCGTGGTGCAGAAGCTGCTGGGCCACGCCGACATCGCCACGACCCAGATCTACACCCACGTGGCGTCGGACCGCCTGCGGCACGTGGTGGAGACCAAGCATCCGCTGGCCACTGCCTCCCACGCGTCGCGGGGGAGGGGAAGCGATGGCGCACCGGGCGAACCCCAGTCTCCGCCGGACGACTAGCCGGTGATCCGGTAGCGGCCCTGATCGTCGGGGCAGACGCGGACGTAGCGGATGTCGCGGCCGTAGGCGTCCACGGGGGCCGGGGCCAGGCGGCAGCGCTGGCGCTCATAGTAGCCGTAGTCGTAGGAAGAGGCGAAGCGGTTGCGGCCTTCCCGGTACGGCACGGTGTCGTCGTACGAGAAGTAGGGGCCGCGGCTATCGCACTTGTAGTCATTGTCCCGCGCGTTGCCGACCGCGCCGCCGACCACCGCGCCGGCCACGCCGCCCAGGACGGCGCCTTCCGTCCGCGCGCCGCGCGAGGCGACCTGCGAACCCAGCACGGCCCCGGCCAGGGCGCCGATCACGCCGCCGGCCACAGTGTTGCCGCTGCCGCCGCGGCTGGTGCAGGGAACGGCGGTCGTCGAGGCCTGGCGGCCGTAGTAGCCGGCATAGGGCGGGGGCTGGTTGCTGGTCCAATAGTTCTGATCCCACACCGGGCGCGCGTAGAGCCGGGCGTAGCTGCCGTAGCCGTAGCGCCGGTCATAGATCCTCTGGGCGCGGTTCCATTCGGCCACGCGGCGCTCGTAGTCACGGCGGGCTTCACGATAATCGCGGCGGGTTTGACGATAGTCTTCGCGCCGATCCTCGTACTGCCCGCGCTGGTCCTCGTACTGGGCCCGCTGCTCATCGTAGGCCCGCTGTTCCCGCACATATTGGTCGGTCGGGCGATACTGTTGTGCGACGGCGGGCATGGCGGTGGCCAGGGCCAAGGCCGAGGCCATACCGATCTTCAGGACGTTCTTCATCTCTAGCTCCTGGTCACCTCGATCCCGCGAAACGACTCCTGAGGCTTGAGCGTTCCGTCCCGCCGGAACCCTGGTCCAGCCTCGCCGCTTGTGACGGCGACGGTTCAGCCCTATTTTCCGCCGCTTCGTCGGGGCGGCAGCCTCTCATCCACGGATCCCTGATGGCCGCCCACTACCTCGAGTTCGAGCGCCCGATAGCCGACCTCGAAGCCAAGATCGAGGAACTCTCCAAACTGTCCGAGACCGCCGGCGGCGGCGCGGAGGAGGAGATCGTGTCCCTGCGCGCCCGCGCCCAGGAACTGCGGGTGCAGGCCTACTCCAACCTCGACGCCTGGCAGAAGACCCAGGTGGCGCGGCATCCCGAGCGGCCGCACTTCGTCGACTACGTCGGCACGCTGATCGAGGAATTCCAGGAGCTGCGCGGCGACCGCAAGTTTGGCGACGACCAGGCGATCATGGGCGGCATCGGCCGGTTCCGCGGTCGTCCGGTGGTGGTCATGGGCCACGAGAAGGGCCGCGATACCGTGACGCGGGTGAAGCACAACTTCGGCTATGCGCGCCCCGAGGGCTACCGCAAGGCGGTGCGCCTGTTCGAACTGGCGGAACGGTTCACCCTGCCGGTGATCAGCTTCGTCGACACCCCTGCGGCCTATCCGGGCATCGCGTCGGAAGAGCGCGGCGTGGCCGAGGCGATCGCGCGCTCCACCGAGAAGGCGCTGATGCTGGACGTGCCCATGGTGGCGGTGGTCACCGGCGAGGGCGGGTCGGGCGGAGCGCTGGGCATCGCCTGCGGCAGTCGCGTGCTGATCCTGGAGCACGCCATCTATTCGGTGATCCCGCCCGAAGGCGCCAACTCCATCCTGTGGCGCGGCGGCCGTACGCCGGGCGAGGCGGCGAAGGCGATGAAGATCACGGCCCAGGACCTGGTGAAGCTGAAGATCGTCGACCGGATCATTCCCGAGCCGGCGGGCGGCGCCCACTCCGACCCCGAGGCGGCCATGGCCGCGGTCGGCGACGCGGTCGAGGAGGAGCTGAAAGGCCTGGAAGGCCTGAGCGCCAAGGAGCTGAAAGCCCGGCGCGCCGAACGCTTCTACGCCATCGGCCGCAACGGGATGCAGTAGGGCCTGGCGCGGACGTTCGACAGCGTCCGCCCTAAGCCGGCCAGCCGACGATCAGGCAGACGGAACCCTGGAAGGTCGGTTGCGTGCGCAGGTGGCCGTGCCGCGCGTCCCATCGGCCCGACTCCAGGTCCGCGGCGAGCCGTTCGACGGCCCGCGCCTCGGCCCCGTCCGGCACGAACCCCCAGGACGACTGCGCCGCCCGGACCGCCGGGTCCAGCAGCCGCTCGGGGCGGCCATAGAAGGCCTCGGTGAAGCCGTCGGTGCAATCCAGGGGTATGGGCAACATCTGCACTTCGGCCCGCGCGCCGATCCGCTCCGCGATGTGGGCGACCGGCGGATAGCGCCGCTGCTCGGCCGCGGTCAGCTCCGGGGCATAGTCGTTCAGCCAATACCGCGGCAGGGCGTCGCCGTCGCCGCCCAGCACCACCACCGGGCCACGCGCCACCCGGCGAAGCTCGGCCAGCCCGGCGTCCAGGTCCGACCACTGGTGGACGGTCATCATGGCCATGGCGGCGTCCACGGCGTCGTCGTCCAGCGGCAAGGCCTCGGCCAGCGCGCCGATCGCCGGCACGCGGCCGGGCCGGCGCTGCGCCCGCATGGTCGCCGACGGCTCGATGGCGATGACATGCCGGTCGGCCGGCTCGTACGACCCGGCCCCGGCGCCGACGTTCACGACGGTGCGTGCGTCGCCCAGGGCGGCATGCACCAGCGCCTCGATCCGCGGGTCCGGCTGGCGGATCGCCGCATAGCCGCCGCCCAGCGCGTCATAGTCGAAGTCTCCGCCCCGCCTCATTCGATGCTCCTGCCCGCGATGCGGGCTCCGGGACGATGCACAAGGCCACGCTCCCGGGTTGAGGGAAAGGCGCAAAGGTAGCAGGCTTCGGTCATATCGGGCAGGAACGCGGGGCAGAGACCATGACGATCGATCGCCGCAAGGCCCTGGCGCTTCTTGGCCTTGGAGCCGCAACGTCCGCCGCGGCGCAAGGCTCCGCCGTGGCGCAGTCCGTGGCCTTCCGGCACGGCGTGGCCTCGGGCGATCCGACCCAGGACCGGGTCGTGCTGTGGACGCGGGTGACGCCTTCGCAACCCGGCGCAGACGTCGCGTTCACCTGGAGCCTGAACCCCATCGACCGCCGCGCGGGCGGCGCCAGGCGCGGGTCGGGCGTGACCGGGGCGGGGCGGGACTACACGATCAAGGTCGATGCGACGGGGCTGGACGCCGGGCGCGCCTACACCTTTCAGTTCGAGGTGTTGGGGGTGACGTCGCCGATGGGCCGCACGCGCACGCTGCCGGCCGGGCCGATCCGGGACGTGGTGCTGGCCGTGGCGTCGTGCACGCTGTTTCCCCACGGCTACTTCAACGCCTACCAGGCGATCGCCGACCTGCCGCGCGTGGACGCCGTGCTGCACCTGGGCGACTACATCTACGAGTACGGCGGGCCAGGGTCCTACGGCACGGACTCGCCCGTGGCGGCCGAGCGGCCCCACGATCCGCCGCACGAGTGCCTGACGCTCGACGACTACCGCCGCCGCCACGCCCAGTACAAGGCCGAGGCCCCGCTGCAGGCGGCGCACGCCAAGGCGCCGTGGATCGTCGTCTGGGACGACCACGAGACCGCCAACGACAGCTATGCGACTGGGGCGGAGAACCACGATCCGGCGACCGAGGGCGACTGGACGATGCGCAAGGCCGCCGCGCTGAAGGCCTATTTCGAATGGATGCCGATCCGCGAGCCCACCCACGGCGGCGCGCTGGCCGAGGCGGCCCTGCGCAGCTTCCACTTCGGCGACCTGGCCAGCCTGATCATGGTCGAGACCCGCCTGACCGCCCGCGACAGCCAGGTGACGCTCGACGGCGACGCCCCGGTGGTGGACGGCAAGCGCGACCTGACCGCACTCCGGGCCAAGCTGGCCGATCCCGCGCGGCGCATGATGAGCGCGCGGCAGGAGGCCTGGATCGGCGCCGAGCTGGCCCGCTCGGTGAACGCCGGGCATGCCTGGCAGGTGATCGGCAACCAGGTGGTCATGGCTCGTGTCATGCCGCCCAGCCCGAAGAAGGAGCTGACGCCCGAGCAGTACGCCGCGATCCCGGAGGGCGCGAAGCGGCGGGTGGCCGGCTATGAGGCCGCCGCGGCGTCGGGGCTGCCCGCCAGCCTCGACATGTGGGACGGCTACCCCGCCGACCGCGAGCGGCTGTACGACCTGTTCAAGCGCACAAACGCCCGGCCCGTCGTGGTCAGCGGCGACAGCCATTCGTTCTGGGCCAACGAGCTCAGCGACGCGGGCGGCCGCCGGGTGGCCTGCGAGTTCGGGACCACGGGCGTCACCAGCCCTGGCGAGGGCGAGCTCATCCCCGGGGTCAACGCGGGCGATCTGATCGCCCAGGCCAACCCCGAGGTGCTGTTCAACGACCAGGTCTCGAAGGGCTTCGTGCTGCTGACGCTCACGCGGGAGCAGGCGAAGGGCGAGATGGTGGCGGTGTCGACGATCGTGGCGCGGGACTTCACGACCAAGGTGGTGAAGGGGTTCGTGGCGACGCCGCAGGGCGCCGGGGTTTCAGGATTGCGAGAGGTTTAGCGCCTGCCCGCGGCCGCTTGCGCGGCTGGGCGTTCGATCAACGGGTTCCCGGCGCCGGCGTGGTCTTGAACAGGGGCGAGGGCGCGGGCGCGGCCTTCGCCTGCTTCGGCTTGCGGACTTCCTTGTTGGATTTCTTCTGACCCTTGGCCATCGTGTCTCCCTCCGCAGGTGCGCCGCGGAAGTCCCGGAAGCCGGGCCGACGTCGGCGGCGCAATGAACCGGATGCGAAGATTGTATCACGGCGCCGATCCGGCCGCATCTTGAGTCGCCTCGGTCCCGTGCAGCAGCCAGGCCGCCCCGCCCGCGGCGGCCAGGGCCCCGGCGAACTGCGCGGCGATGAAGGCGGGCGCCGAGCTGGGGGCGATGCCTGCAAAGGTGTCCGACAGGCTGCGGGCAAGCGTCACCGCGGGGTTGGCGAACGAGGTCGAGGCCGTGAACCAGTAGGCCGCGGTGATGTAGAGGCCGACCGCGGCGGGGGTGAACGGCGGGCGGAAGCGCAGGCAGCCCAGGATCGTCAGGACGAGGCCGAAGGTGCCCACGAACTCGGACCAGGCCTGGGCGGGACCGTCCCGGAGCTTGGTCGAGGCCTGCAGGATCGGTTCGGCGAACATGGCGTGGGCGGCCCACACGCCGAGGACCGCGCCGACCAGTTGCGCGGCCCAGTAGCCAAGGGCGACCCGAACCGGAAGCTCCCGGCGGGCGGCGAACACCAGGGTCACCGCCGGGTTGAAATGGGCGCCTGAGATCGGCCCGAAGATGGTGATCAGCACCACCAGCGCCGCGCCGGTCGCCACGGTGTTGCCGAGCAGGGCGATGGCGTCGTTCCCTCCAGCCAGCCGCTCGCCCATGATCCCGGATCCCACCACCACGGCGAGGAGGAGGGCGGTCCCCAGCGCCTCGGCGGCGATGCGGCGGCTGAGGCTGAAGGCCTCCAGCGGCGGTTCAAGGCTGGCGTCGGCCGGCGCTTCGCGATGGTTCATTGAGCGGGCTGCGGGCTGGAGGCGCCGATATCGTTCAGGCGCGCCTGCAGCGATAGGCGGTCGAGTTTTTCAAGCGGCAGTTCCACGAAGAGCGCGATGCGGCTGCGGAGCTGGCGGGCGGCTTCGGTGAACGCCAGGGCGATCTCGGTCTCGGTCCCTGCAACAGCGGCCGGGTCGGGAATGCCCCAGTGGGCCGTTATCGGCTTGCCCGGCCAGATCGGACACACCTCGCCCGCGGCGTTGTCGCAGACGGTGAAGATGAAATCGATCGGGGGCGCCTCGGGCCCGGCGAACTCGTCCCAGGACTTGGAGCGGAAGTCGGCGGGGTCAAAGCCCAGGCTCTCCAGAATAGGAAAGGTGTGCGGGTTCACCCGGCCGGTCGGGAACGAGCCCGCCGAGAAGGCGCGGAAACGGCCCCCGCCCAGGCGGTTCATCAGAGCCTCGGCCAGGACGGAGCGTGCGGAGTTGCCAGTGCACAGGAAGAGCACGTTCAGGGGCTTTTGACTCATCTTTCGCTCCATTCAGCAGGAAACGGCTTCGGCCGCGCAGGGCCGCGCCGCGATCTCGGCCAGCGGGCCGCAGATCTCGGGCCGGCCGCCGCAGCAGTCCTCGACCA
>DASVNS010000393.1:0-29653 GCA_036383735.1 Phenylobacterium sp.
TTGATGCGGTGGGGGATGAGGCTGTCGGCGCCCAGGCGGCGCTTCTTGTCCTCTTCGTAGGCTTCGAAGTTGCCCTCGAACCACTCGACGTGGCTGTCGCCCTCGAAGGCCAGGATGTGGGTCGCCAGGCGGTCCAGGAACCAGCGGTCGTGGCTGATGACCACGGCGCAGCCGGCGAATTCCTCCAGCGCCTCTTCGAGGTTCTGCAGCGTCTCGATGTCCAGGTCGTTGGTCGGTTCGTCGAGCAGGATGACGTTGCCGCCCTCGGTCAGGGTCTTGGCGAGGTGGACGCGGTTGCGCTCCCCGCCCGAGAGCTGGCCAACCTTCTTCTGCTGGTCGCCGCCGCGGAAGTTGAACGAACCGACGTAGCTGCGCGTGTTGATCTCGCGCTTGCCGACCGCCAGCACGTCCAGGCCGCCCGAGATTTCCTGCCAGACGTTCTTGCTGGGATCCAGCGCATCGCGGCTCTGGTCGACATAGGCCAGCTTCACGGTCTCGCCGACCCGGAACGTGCCGCCGTCGGGCTGCTCCTGGCCGGTGATAATCTTGAACAGGGTCGACTTGCCGGCCCCGTTCGGCCCGATCACGCCGACGATGCCGTTCGGCGGCAGCTTGAAGGTCAGGTCTTCGAACAGGACCTTGTCGCCGTAAGACTTGGAAAGCCCGTTGGCCTCCAGCACCAGGTTGCCAAGGCGCGGGCCGGGCGGGATCTGGATGACGGCGAAGCTCTGGGCCTCCCGGGCGTTCTCCTGCGCGCGGACCATCTCGTCATAGGCGGCCAGGCGCGCCTTGGACTTGGCCTGGCGGGCCTTGGCGCCCGAACGCACCCATTCCAGTTCGCGGGTCATGGCGCGCTGGCGGGCGTCGCTCTCCGACTTCTCCTGGACGATCCGCTTGGTCTTCTGCTCCAGCCAGCCCGAGTAGTTGCCCTCGTAGGGGATACCCTTGCCGCGATCGAGCTCCAGCGTCCACTTGGTGACCTGGTCGAGGAAGTAGCGATCGTGGGTGACCAGGATCACGCAGCCCGGGAAGGCCTCCAGGTGGTGCTGCAGCCAGGCGACGCTTTCGGCGTCCAGGTGGTTGGTCGGCTCGTCCAGCAGCAGCATGTCCGGCTTCGACAGCAGCAGGCGGGCCAGGGCGATCCGGCGCTTCTCGCCGCCCGACAGCTTGTCCACCGGCCAATCGTTCGGCGGGCAGCGCAGGGCGTCCATCGCCATCTCGATCTTGGAATCGATGTCCCACAGGTCGCCGGCGTCGATCTTCTCCTGGAGGGCGGTCATCTCCTCCATCAGCTCGTCGGTGTAGTTCTCGCCCAGCTCGGCGGCGATGGCGTTGTAGCGGTCGAAGATCCGCTTCTCTTCGCACCAGGAGATGACGTTGCCCCAGACGTTCAGGGCCTCGTCCAGATGCGGCTCCTGCTCGAGGTAGCCCATCTTCACGCCGTCGGCGGCCTTTGCCTCGCCGGAGAACTCCTTGTCGACGCCAGCCAAGATCTTCAGCAGGGTGGACTTGCCCGAGCCGTTGACCCCGACCACCCCGATCTTGGCGTCGGAGTAAAACGACAGCCAGATGTTCTCGAACACCTTCTTGCCGCCGGGAAAAGCCTTGGTCAGGCCCTGCATCTGGTAGATGTACTGCTGCGCCATGGGGCGTTCGCGCTCGCTCGCTCGAGATATGGGGATCGGGGCGAGCAGATAGCGGCGGCGGGGGCCGGGCGCAACGCCGGAACCCCACGCTGGCGCTACGCGTTCGCTGGGATCGGGGACCTGGGATTGATGACCAGTGCGCATCGACGAGACCGATCAACCGTCAGGACGCCCACGGGATGCGCGGATGATCGAGACATCGTCTGCTGAGCCCATGCTCCGCTATCTGGTGGATGCTGTCTCCGACTACGCGATCTACATGCTGGATGCGGATGGGCGGGTCGCCAGTTGGAACACCGGCGCGCGACGGTTGAAAGGCTATGCCGAGGCTGAGATCCGGGGCCGGCACTTCGCGGAATTCTTCTCGCTTGAGGACCGCGCCAACGGCGTGCCCGACACCATCCTCTCCAGCGCGGCGCAACAGGGGCGGATCGAGGTCGAGGGTTGGGGGGTCCGCAAGGACGGCACCCGCTTCTGGGCGTTAGGCGCCCTCCACGCCATACGCGACGAGCAAGGCGTGCTCCTGGGCTTTGCCAACGTCACCCGGGACATGACCGACCGGCGCAGGGCGGAGCTGGAGTTGCAGCGCGCACACGAGCAACTGGCGCAAAGCCAGAAGCTGGAGGCGCTCGGCAAGCTCACCGGCGGCGTGGCCCACGACTTCAACAACCTCCTGATGGTGATCAGCGGCCAGGCGCAGTTGCTGCGACGGAAGGTGGGAGACGATCCGCGCGCCTTGCGGGCGCTGGAAGCCATCGAGATGTCCGCGCGCCGGGGAGAGGACCTGACCCGCGGGCTGCTGTCCTTCTCACGCCGCCAGCGGCTGACCCCATCTTCCACCTCGCTGTCCGACCGCGCCGGCGGTCTGCGCGAGATGCTGTCCGCGAGCCTGCCGCCTGCGGTGCGGCTGGACATGGCCCTGGCGGACAGCCTGTGGCCAGTGGCCGTCGACGTCGGCGAGTTCGAGCTGGCGCTCCTGAACCTGGCGGTCAACGCGCGGGACGCCATGCCAGGCGGCGGCGCGCTCTCGCTCAGCGGTGAAAACGTCACCCTGGATGGCGCCGGACCCGGCAAACTGGTTGGAGACTTCGTGGGCCTGACCCTTCGGGACACCGGGACGGGCATCGCGCCCGACATCCTGCCGAAGGTCTTCGATCCGTTCTTCACCACCAAGGATGTCGACCTGGGCGCGGGACTCGGGCTGTCACAGGTGTTCGGCTTCGCCCAGCAGTCCGGCGGCCACATCGGCGTCCACAGCGAATTGGGGGCCGGCACGGCGTTCACCCTCTATCTGCCCCGCGCCAAGCGCCCCCCGCGCGCCGAGGTCGAGGGCGAGCCCCTGCCGCCCGCATCCAGCGCCCGGATCCTGCTGGTCGAGGACAACCCCGAGGTGGCGGAAGTGGCGGCGCGGATGCTGGAGGAACTGGGGCACGAAGTGCGGCTGGTGGGCAACGCCGCCGCCGCCCTGGCCGCGCTGAGCGCCGGCGACCTGCCGGATCTGATCTTCAGCGACATCGTCATGGCGGGAGAGTTCGATGGCCTGGGGATGGCGCGCCGGGCTCGCGAGGCCTTTCCCGGCGTGCCGATCCTGCTGGCCACCGGCTACAGCGAGGCGGCGGCGCGGATTGGCGACGAGTTCCCCATTCTTCGCAAGCCGTACAAGCTGGCGGGCCTCAATCGCGCCATCGCGGAACGCCTCGCGAGCGTCCGCGAAGATGGCAAGCTGGTCGACCTGGAAGCCGCCCGGCGCGCCCGGGACGCCGGCGCGAAATAGGGCACGCGAAGGTCGCGGGGCGCGGGGCGGAGGCGGCCGTTTTCGTGACCCGGACATCCGGAACGATCGTGCTGGCCGCGCCCGGAAGCGGTGCTGCCCAACCGCTGGGCGGGGGGCGACTGCTGGTCGCACCCTGGCTGCGGTAGTCTTGACGTTAACGATTCGCCGGCCATGTTGCCCGCTTTCCACGACGGCGCATTGGCGCGCCAGACGAAATGGACACCGGTTTCGCACCCGCTACGCGAAGCCCGATCTCGGTTTTTGAACCTTCCTGCGGAAGGTTCAGGGAGGCAAAATGCCCAACCTCGTCCACCGCAGAGAGCTGCTCACGCTCGGGGCGGCCGCAGGCCTCGCCGCCATCGCGGCCCCCGCCTGGGCGCAGAGCTTCGATGTCTGGGAGCCGCGCCGCGCGATCCTGGACAACCTGCATACCGGCGAGACGTTCAACGAGGTCTACTACGCCAACGGCAGCTATCTGCCCGACGCGCTCGCCGAGGCGACCCGGGTCATGCGCGACTGGCGCACCGGCGAGGAGCGCTTCATCGACCCGACCCTGTTCGATGCGCTGCATGCGATCCGCGGCAGGCTCGAGACCGGGTCGCCGTTTCAGGTGATCTCCGGATACCGCTCGCCGCGGACCAACGCCATGCTGCACGCCCGCTCGAACGGCGTGGCCGAGAACAGCCAGCACACCATCGGCAAGGCGATCGACGTGCGCCTGCCGGGCGTCGAACTGCGCAACCTGTGCAATGCGGCCCTCTCGCTGGGCGCAGGCGGGGTCGGGTTCTATCCCGTGTCGAACTTCGTCCACGTGGACACCGGCCGCGTTCGCCAGTGGCAAGGCGCCTGACGGGCGCCAGGACCTACTGTTTCGCCGCGGGGCTGGGCGGCTCTTCCGGCTCGATCGTGGTCATGCCGGTGGCCGCCGCGTCATCCTGGACCTGTTGATCCTCAGGCGTGCGCTCGACGGGCGGCGGAGGCGGAGGCGGAACCTCGGCCTTGAGCGCCGGCGTGGGCGCAGCCGGCGCAGCTTCCACCGCGAGCGCCGGCTCGACGGCCTTCTCGGCGGGCCTGTCGAACTTGAGGCTCCGGCTGACCGCCAGCGCCACCAGGATCGCCGCGCAGGCCGCCGCGATCCAAAGCATCTTCTTCAACATCCAAGGCCCCCTCAGACCTTCGTACCGGTCGCCAGCACGCCCACGCGCTGAAGCAGTTCCCGGTCCCAGTTATACGGGTCCGAACGGAAGTGCATCTGTCCATCCGAGCCGGCGAACGCCGTCCAGTAGAGGATGAAGACCGGGACCTGGGTGGCCAGCCGCGCACGGACCGTCTTGTCACCCTCGAGCTGCCTGTCGATGGCGTCGGGCGTCCAGGTCGCATCGCCCTCCAGCAGCGCCTCGGCCAGCGCGCGCGGCTTCTCGAGGCGCACGCACCCGTGGCTGGCCTGGCGCGCGTAGAGGTCGAACCCCCCCTTGGACGGGGTGTCGTGCAGATAGACCGCGAACGGGTTGTCGAAGTCGAACTTGAACCGGCCCAGCGCGCTTTGGTCGCCGGACGCCTGCTGCAGCCGCGGCTGGCCGCCCTCGACCGGGATGATCCGGTAGCCATTGCGGGCCAGGTACCCCGGATTGGCCTTTTCCTTCGGCCACAGTTCGCGCTGGGCGATACCGGACGGCACGTTCCAGGGCGGGTTGATGACCACGCTGTGGATCGCCGACATCAGCATCGGGGTTTCGTCGCCCGGCTTGCCCGACACCGCCTTCATCGACATGACCGGCCTGTCGTCGCGGAACAGGGTGACGATCGCCGCCCCGGTGTTCACCTGCACGCGGGTGACCGGCATGGTCGGGGGCATCCAGCGCCAGCGCTCCATGTTGGCGACGATCTGCAGGACGCGCTGGCCGATCGGCTGGTTGAGATAGGCGAGCGTGCCGTTCCCAACCACGCCGTCAGGCTTCAGCCCATAGCGCTTCTGGGCCCGGACCACCGCCGCCTGCAGCGGCTTGTCGAACACCGGGCCGCCGGCTGCGGTCGCCTGCGGATCCTCCACCGCGAGGCGGGCGCGCAGGGCGGGAACCCGGGGATCCCTGGAGCCCAGTTCCATCTTCGGGCCCTCGATGATGGTCTTCCAGCCGCCCCTGGCTGCGATCTCGCGATAGCGCGCCAGTCCGCGCTTCAGGGCGGCATAGCCGGAGTAACGCGGCGGCAGGCTGTCGAGCCACGCCTGGAGTCGGCCCTCCGCCAGCGCCTTCACCAGATCGGCCGACGGGTCGTAGGCGGCCGGGCGCACCTGCCACAGCTCGGGAAACTGGTCGGGGTCCATGCGCCCGATGCGGACGTCGTGGGCGTAGCGGACGAGACCGTCGGCCAGGGCGGCCTGCTGGGCCGGGCTCAGCGCACCGTCCGCAGAGACACCCTCCGGCACATAGGACTTTGGCTGCAGGCCATGCAGGTCGGCGGCGCGAAGCACGTTCAGGGCCACCTGCGCCTGCGCCGGCGTCAGCGCCGGGATCTCGATGGGCGGCGGCGGCGGGGGCGGAACCGGCGCGGGCGCCGGAGGAATGGACAATACCGGCGGCGACGGCTTGGCCGCCGGCTGCGGCTGCGCAAGCGCCAGGTCACCGAACGCCAACGGCGCCAGGGCGGCCAAGGCCAGGCAGCGCCCGATGCGTCCGCCCCGCAAGCCATACGCGCCCATGAGTCTGCCCGATCCTCTGCTGTGACGGGACAGCTAAAAGCCCCGTTCGATGGTGATGAACGCATATCTGGCCCTGCCCGCCCGGCGTGTCGATGGCCTCCCGTGCGGTGGCAGCGCCACTGTCACCGCCGCGCCACAGCGAACGCGTTACGTCGGCGGGTAGGCGTGGGCGACGCCCTGCGGATCGGTGACCTCGTTCCCCTCCACATACCCCGGCCCGACCGGCGCCTTGCCGTAGCCGCCGGGGATGTCCAGCACATAGGTCGGCTGGCAGAGCCCGGAGACCTTGCCCCGCAGCTCGCGCATCAGCGCCTGCCCCTCAGCCAGGGTGGTGCGGAAGTGGGCGGTGCCGGGCGCCAGGTCGGCATGGTGCAGATAGTAGGGCTTGATCCGCAACTCCACGAACCGGCGCAGCAGGGCTTCCAGGGTGGCCACGTCGTCGTTGACCCCCTTCAGCAGCACGGTCTGGCTGACCATGGGAATGCCGGCGTCCAGGATCCGGGCGCAGGCCGCCTCGGCCGCGGGCGTCAGCTCGTCGGCGTGGTTGGCGTGCAGCCCCACCCAGGTAGTCTTGCCGGGCGCTCTAAGGGCGGCGACCAGCTCGGGGGTGATCCGGTCGGGATCCACGGCCGGAACGCGGGTGTGGAAACGGACCACCTTCACGTGCTGGATCTGCGCCAGCCGGGCCATCAGATCGGCCAGCCGGCGCGGCGACAGGATCAGCGGATCGCCGCCGGTGACGATGACCTCCCAGATGGCCGGATCGCTCGCGATATAGGCCATGGCGGCGTCCAGTTGCGCTGCCGACAGCGGCCGCACGCCCTCGGGCCCCACCATCTCGCGGCGGAAGCAGAAGCGGCAATAGACCGCACAGGCGTGGTTGGCCTTCAGCAGCACGCGGTCGGGGTAGCGATGTACGACCCCTTCCACCGGACTGTGAGCCTGGTCGCCGATCGGGTCCGCCCGTTCGTCGGGCGTCTGGTCCAGTTCCGCGGCGGTGGGCAGGAACTGGCGCCCGATGGCGTCATTGTCCGGGATCAGCTCGGCCACCGCGGGGGTGATCGCGACGGCATAGCGAGCCGCCACGCCCTCCAGTTCGCGCAACCGATCCGACGCCACCAGGCCGGCAGCGGCGAGATCCTGGGGCGTGCGAAGCGTGCGAGCGGTCATGCAGGCGGGATATGGCGCATGGCGGGCGCCGCCGCAAATCGGGTGGGCCGTGTCAGGCGACAGGCGTCCACAGCACCTGCTCGATCCGGGTCGCGCCGGTGGCCAGCATCACCAGCCGGTCGAAGCCCAGGGCGCCGCCGCTGGCCGCCGGCATCAAGGCCAAGGCGGACAGGAAATCCTCGTCGATCGGATAGGTCTCGCCGTAGAGCCGCTGCTTCTCCGCCATCTCGATCTGGAACCGCCGGCGCTGTTCGGCGGCGTCGGTCAGCTCGCCGAAGCAGTTGGCGAGTTCGACGCCGCAGGCATAGAGCTCGAACCGCTCGGCCACGCGTGGATCCGAGGGCTTCGGACGGGCCAGCGCGGCTTCCGAGACCGGGTATTCGCACAGGATCGTCGGCCGGCCGTGGCCCAGATTGGGTTCGACCTTCTCCACGATGATGCGGCTGAACACGTCCGCCCACACGTCGTCCGCGGCCAGTCGGATCCCCGTCGCGCGCGCCTGCGCCGGCAGGTCGCCGAAGAGATCGACCCCAGCATAGCGCTCGAACGCCTCGGCCACCGTCAGCCGCTCGGGCTCGGCGAACGGATCGGCGACGATCCCGCGCCAGGTGAGGGTCGTGGCCCCCGCGGTGTCCGCCGCGAGCCGGACCAGCGCGGCGCAGTCGTCCATCAGCACGCCGTAGGCCGCCCCCGCCCGATACCACTCCAGCATCGTGAACTCGGGGTGGTGCAGCGGCCCCCGCTCGCGGTTCCGCCAGACCTTGGCCAGGGTGAAGATCGCCGGCTCGCCGCTCGCCAGCAGTTTCTTGCAGGCGAACTCCGGCGACGTGTGCAGGTACATGGGCCGCCCCTGCCCGTCGGTGGTCAGGGCTTCGGTGGCGAAGGCGTGCAGATGCGCCTCGTTGCCCGGCGAGACCTGGAGGGCGGCGGTCTCGACCTCGACCAGGCCCTGGGCGTCGAACCAGTCGCGGACGGCCCGGGTGATCCGGGTCCGGGCGGCCAGGAACGGCGCGCGATCGGGGCGCCGGGCGGGGTCCCACCACGGGCTTTCGGAAGACGGGCTCAAGGGCTGCGCCGCGAGCGCGTTCCGCAAAGGTGGAGGCCGGTTTTGCGACAAGAACGCGCTCAATCCAAGGGTTGGACATGGTCCGAGCCGGCTCGGAACACGTCGGGGGGCTGGAGATTTCGGCGCACATCGCTATAGGGGCGCCACAAGAATTTCATCAGCGGAATCGCGTCGGGCCTGTCCGGCGGCCGCAGCATCACCGAGGACTCCACGTGAAAGTCTCCGCCAGCTCGCTGCGCAAGGGCGCCGTCGTCGATCTCGAAGGCAAGCTCTACGTCGTACTCAGCGCCGACAATATCCACCCCGGCAAGGGCACGCCCGTGACCCAGCTGAACATGCGCCGCATCTCGGACGGGGTGAAAATCTCGGAGCGCTACCGCACCACCGAGACCGTCGAACGCGCCATCGTCGACGACCGCGACTACACCTTCCTCTACCAGGACGGCGAAGGGTTCCACTTCATGAACCCCGACAATTACGACCAGCTCGTCGCCGGCGCCGATATCATCGGCGATGCCGCGCCCTACCTGACGGACGGCTGCAAGGTGACGCTCTCCACGCATGACGGGGCGCCGATCGCCATCGAACTGCCGCGCCTGGCGACGTTCGAAGTGGTCGAGACCGAACCTTCGGTGAAGGGGCAGACCGCTTCGTCCTCGTACAAGCCGGCCATCCTGTCGAACGGCCTGCGCACCATGATCCCGCCCTACATCGGCCCCGGCACCAAGATCGTCGTGCTGACGGAAGACGGCAGCTATCAGGAACGCGCCAAGGACTAGCTTTGGCTCCGCGCAGCGGAGCTGCTGACGCGTTGGCAAATCACCGTTACACATGGACACAGAGAGCCTCTACGAGTCCCTGTCCATGACTTTCCGCGTATCCGGCGGTGAAATAGGCCACGGGCCTGTATTGTCGCCACCGGCTGAGCGGCGGGCGCTCATCGGTCGGCAAGACCCGCGGGTGGTCGTCCTCGCCGGGGCCCATCCTTGACATGGGTTCGGACAGCCTCGACCAGCTCTATGTCGGTTCGACGCTTGGAGCCGGCGCAAGGAGGTGTCGTGATCGACCCGCGGAACGACAGTGCCGACCTGGATGACAACCACGATCCGGATCTGTTCGGTCGTCGCCAGCTCCCGATGACCGAACTGCCGAAGGGCCTCGGGCCGAGGCGCCGATGACGGTCGCCAAGGAACGGCTCAAGCTGGCCTGGCGGGTCGCACCGGCGACGATCTCGTTCATTCTCGAAGTCGAGGCGGCCAGCCGCAACGCCCGGAACCTCGTCGATGGGCTGATGCTGGCGGCGATCCTGGCCGCCAACGTATCGGCCATCAACAACGACCCCGATCTGCAGATCGCCTATGCGACCTTGGCCGATGCGCCGCCTGAAGACCTGCGCCGACCCGTCAGCATCAGCGCCATCGCCCATTCGATGCGGATGCCCTTCGAGACCGTGCGCCGCCGGATCCAGGCCATGGTGCGCGCCGGGGTCCTGGAGGTCACGCCCAAGGGCGTCCTGGTGGCCTCTGGGGTGATGCGCGACCCGCGGTTCGTCGGCAATGCGTTCGTTCGCCATGAACTTCTGAAAGCCTTCTACTTCGAGATGAAGGCCCTGGGCGCGGCGCCGGTGGGTTCGCCGGGATCGTACCCGTCGTCTCGCGCGCCCCCTTTGCGCCTCACCAACCGGCTGCTTTTCGAGTACATGCTGCGGGCCGTGGACGCTCTTTCCGTGGCGGTCGGCGACGCCACGAACGGCGTCCTCCTGCTCGCCATGGTCCGTCGCAACACCGACGGTTTCGAGTCTGCGGAGGTCGCCGCCTGGGCGCAGGATCCGATGAACCGCGGGCTGCCCGTCCGGAACGGCAAGCTCGCAAGTGAGCTCAACCTCTCCACCGAGACCTTGCGCCGCTATGTCATCGCGCTCGAAGCCAAGGGGTTTTGCATGCGCGGGCGGCTTGGCCTGCTGGCGACCGAACCGCCCGGGGCGCGGCCCGCCCTGGACCGGCTGGTGCTGGGGAACCTCACCAACGTGCAGCGCCTCTTCGGCCGGCTGAGCCAGCTCGGGGCGTTGTCGGAGTGGGAGGCGCCGGAGCGACTGGCTTCCGGCGCTGCGTAGCGTCGGTACGCGCTGAACGGAGGCTCCCGGCCTCTGACGCTGCAACCCGAACCCCCGCCGCGGATTATCGCCCAGCCAGAGGTCGGATTGATGGGAACCCACGCCATGATTGTGCGCAGGGCTCACGACGGTCTTGAAAGCACCGCCGTAAACCATGACATCCCGTGGCAGGCCGCTACTGTGGTCGCGTTCCACGACTGGAAGGGATCCTCCGCTGGCTCCGCTCAGGAAGAGACGACCGATCCGCGGCGCGACGCTTAAGGCTCTCAAGGCCAAGGTCGTTCGGCCGGAGTCCTCGGTCGATCTGTTCAACGCCGCCGCCAGCAGCAACATCGCTCGGAGATCGGGCCGCGTGTCGGACGCCGCCGCCCCCAGGTATGCGAACCTGATCCGCCTCGAGCCGGACCCGGTCGTCGCGCCGCCCGAACCCCACGCCGCGCAGGGCTTCCATCTGATCGACACCACGATGATGTATGCGCCCAAGTCCGGCGGGGTGAAGCGCTACCTGAGCGCGAAACGGGCGTGGCTGGCGCGGCGGCGGCCAGACGTCCGCCATAGCCTGGTGGTGCCGGGCGCCCGCACCCGGGCCGAGGCGGATGGCCTGGTCACCGTGGCCGCCACCCGCCTTCCCTTCGGCAACGGCTATCGGATGCCGGCCAGCCTGACCAAGTGGGAGACCGTGCTCCGCCTGCTGGAGCCCCAGGTGATCGAAGCTGGCGACGTCTTCGTGCCGGGCCATGCGGCGCTCGACGCCGGCGAGGCCCTGGGCATCCCCGTCGTGGGGTTCTGCCATACCGACGCGGCGGCGCTGGCCGCCCTGCACTTCGGTGAGTGGGCCGAAGCCCCCACCTTCAACTTCTGGGCCCAGGCCTACCAGCGCTTCGACCACGTGGTGGCGCCCAGTCGGCATATGGCGACCCGTCTGGCCGAGGCCGGGGTGCAGCGCATGTCGATCCAGCAGCTCGGCGTGGATACCGACCTGTTCCACCCCTCCCGCGGCGATCGCGGCCGGCTGCTCCGTAAGCTGGGCCTGGCCGCCGACACCCGCCTGCTGGTCTTCGCCGGCCGTCCGGCGCGGGAGAAGAACATCGAGTCCATGATCGCGGCGGTCGAGCGCCTGGGCGCGCCCTACAAGCTGCTGCTGGTCGGAGCCGGCAAGGAACTGACCTGGTCGCCCAGCGTCATCAGCCTGGATTTCGAGCGCGACCCCGTGCGCCTCGCGACCCTGCTGGCGTCGTGCGACGCGGCCGTCCACGCCAACGAGAATGAGATTTTCGGCCTTTTTGTCCTGGAGGCCATGGCCGCCGGGCTCCCGGTCGTCGGCTCGCGCCAGGGCGGCGTCGGGGAGTTGATCGACGCGGGCGTCGGCCAGCCGGCGCAGAACGTGGAGCCATCGGGCCTGGCGGAGGCGATCGAGGCCCTGTTCGCCCGGGACATGGGCGCCCTTTCGCAGGCCGCCCGCCGCCGCGCCGAGACCCGTCACGGCTGGGACGCCACCTTCGAGGCGCTGACCCGCCTCTATGGCCAGTTGATCGACACGCGCCAGCCTCTGGCGCTGACGGCATAGTCCGCGACGCCCGGAAAGTTGGCGCCCAACGCCTTGGCGCCGCCCGAGTCCACCGCCTAGATGGGCGGATGCGCACCGACACGCCTCAGCCGATCCGCCTCGCCGAGTACCGCCCGCCTGCTTTCCTGGTGGACGAGATCCAGTTGACCTTCGACCTCGCGCCCAACACCACGCGGGTGCGGGCGAAGATGAGCGTGCGCCGGAATGGCGAGCACCGGGAGCCGCTGGTGTTCAACGGCGAACGGCTGAAACCCCTCTCCGTGGCCATCGACGGCCGGGCGCTGGGTCCGGCCGAGCACACGATCGACGCCGAATTCCTCACCATCCCCGACGCGCCCGACGCGTTCAGCCTCGAAACCGAGGTCGAGATCGATCCGGAGAACAACAAGGCCCTGGAAGGCCTCTATATGTCGGGCGGCCGCTACTGCACCCAATGCGAGTCAGAGGGCTTCCGCAAGATCACCTTCTGGCCCGACCGGCCCGACGTGCTGTCGCGGTACACCGTCCGCATCGAGGCGGACCGCAAGATCCGCCACCTGCTCGCCAACGGGAACCTGATCGAAAAGGGCGAGATGGCCGGCGGCCGCCACTACGCCGTCTGGAACGACCCATTCCCCAAGCCGAGCTACCTGTTCGCCCTGGTCGGCGGTGAACTGGACGTGCTGGAGGACAAGCTCACCACCATGAGCGGACGGGTCGTCGACCTGCGAATCTACGTCGACACCGGCATGGCGCCGCGGGCGGCCTACGCCATGGACGCGCTGAAGCGGTCGATGACGTGGGACGAGCAGGCGTATGGCCGCGAATACGACCTCGACCTGTTCATGATCGTGGCGGTGCGCGACTTCAATTTCGGGGCCATGGAGAACAAGGGGCTGAACGTCTTCAACTCCTCGCTCCTGCTGGCGGATCCGGCGACGGCTACCGACGTGGACTACGAGCGCATCGAGGCCGTGGTCGCCCACGAGTACTTCCACAACTGGACCGGCAATCGGATCACCTGCCGCGACTGGTTCCAGCTTTGCCTGAAGGAGGGGCTGACGGTCTTCCGCGAGCAGGGCTTCTGCGCGGATATGCGCGGGCATGCGGTGGGTCGCATCAAGGCGGTGAAGGCGCTGCGCATGCGCCAGTTCGCCGAGGACCAGGGGCCGCTGGCGCATCCCGTGCGGCCATCGGCCTATATGAAGATCGAGAACTTCTACACGGCGACCATCTACGAGAAGGGCGCCGAGGTCATCGGCATGCTGAAGACGCTGATCGGCGCCGAGGCTTTCCGGAAGGGCATGGACCTCTACTTCGAGCGCTGGGACGGCCACGCCACGACGGTGGAAGCATTCGTCGAATGCTTCGCCGAGGTTTCGGGCCGCGACCTCTCGGACTTCTTCGCCTGGTACGAACAGGCCGGCACCCCGCGCGTCTCGATCGCCGGCCGGTACGACGAAGCCACCCGGTCGCTGGATCTCACCCTGACCCAGGCCAACCCAGCCACCAACGGCCAGCCGACCAAGCGGCCCCTGCCCATCCCAGTGACCCTGGGCCTGCTCGACTACGAGGGCCGCACCCTGGCGTTCGAGCGCGACGGGCAGGCGGTCGACGAGACGGTGATCGTGCTGGACAAGCCGGAACTCAAGGTGACGCTCACCGGGGTCGACAGCCTGCCGGTGGTCTCGGCCCTGCGCGGCTTCTCCGCCCCCGTCGTGCTCAAGAGCGACGCCGAACCCAAGGAACGCTACGTCCAGCTTGCGTCCGACCCGGACCTGTTCAACCGCTGGGAGGCAGGCCAGGACCTGGCCGCAGACCTGATCCTCAACCGCGCGGCCGGCCAGCCGAACGACGTCGGCGAGGAGCGCTATGCGGAGGCGGTGGGGCGCGCCCTCGTCGACCAGGCCTCCGACCCGGCGTTCAAGGCGCTGCTGCTTGCCCTTCCGTCCGAGAACGACCTTGCCTTGCTGAGGAACCCGGTGGACCCGGCGGCGATCCACCAGGCCCGTGACGCCCTGCGGCTGCGCCTGGCGCTGCACCTGAGCGGCGAGCTGCGCCACATCCACACCGGCCTGCAGGACCTCGGCGAATTCTCGCCGGACGCCGCCGGCGCGGGCCGCCGGGCGTTGCGCAACGCCGCACTCGAGCTGATGACCGCCAACCCGCGCAACGACGTGGCCGAGATCGCCTATGGCCACTACCGGGCTTCGGTGAACATGACCGACATGATCGGCGGACTGAACGCGCTGATGCTGATCGGCGGCCCACAGTACGAAGAGGCGCTCAGCGACTTCTACGCCCGTTGGAAGGACGAGCCGCTGGTCGTGGACAAGTGGTTCGCCGTCCAGGGGCGCGACCCCGGCGAAGAGGCCCTGGGCCGGATCCTGGGCTTGACCGCCCATCCCGCCTTCGACGTGCAGAACCCCAACCGGATGCGGGCGCTGGTGTCCAGTTTCGCCAACTTCAACCCGGCGCGGTTCCACGACCCCAGCGGCGCCGGCTATCGCTTCCTGGCCGACCAGATCATCGTCGTCGATCGGTTCAATCCCATGACCGCGGCCCGGCTGGTCGATCCGCTCGGCGGCTGGAAGCGCCTTACGCCGCAATTGGGGGCGCTGATGCGCGCGCAGCTTGAGCGTATTGTCGCGGTCGAGGGCTTGTCGAAGAACGTTTACGAATTGGCCACCCGCGCACTCGACTGATGGGGCGATCGCCCGCGATGACCGCGGACGGCGGATCAGCTTACACTTCCGCGTCGGGTTCGGTGCGCCGGGCTGTGGAAGACGGAGGAGCGGCGGCTTTGGCCGAACGCGGGGGGCAGAATCTCGCAGGTGTGACGCCCGAAAGGCGCGGGCGCGGTCGTGCGTCCGCCGCCCAACGCGTCACCGCTCCCGCGATCCTGGCCATCGTCGCGCTGCTGGTGGTCGTCGGGACCGCGGGCGGCCTGCGGTTGTCCCTGGCCCAGCCCGGCCACGTCGAACTGACGCTGTGGTTCGCCACGCCGGTCCTCGTCGCCATCGGCCTGGCCGTCATGCTCGTCCGGGAGATGCGCCGCGCCGACGACGTGCAGGCCGCCCGCACCGATTCCGAGCAGCGCTTCCGCATGGCCGTCGAGGCTGCGCGCTGCGGGATCTGGGAATGGGACCTGGCGGCCGACAAGATCTTCATGTCCGAGGTCACCGCCTCGCTGTTCGGCTGGCGCAGCGGCGTGGTCGAGGGCCAGCAGGTGCTGGACCGGGTGGCGCCGGGCCACCGCGACGACATGCGCGACGCGCTGTCGACCGCCGCCATCTACGGAGACTTCGACGTCTCGTTCCGGGTGCCGCCGATCGCCGGCGCGCGGCCGGTCTGGATCGATTTCCGCGGCAGAGGCTTTGGCGACAGCCCGGAGGGCGGCTTCGCCCGGATCATCGGGGTGGCCCTGGATGTGACCGAGGAGCGCCTGGCGCAGGCCCGGGCCCAGTCGGCCGAGAGCCGCTTGCGCGACGCCATCGAAAGCACGTCGGAGGCCTTCGTGCTCTGGGACCGCAACGGCCGGCTGGTGATGTGCAACAAGAACTTCCGCAGCTACTTCCAGCTGGACGCGGAGATCCTGAGGTCGGGCGTCGGTCGCGAGCAGGTGGAGCGCGCCGCACGGCTGGCCATCCGCCAGGAATATCCGGCCCCCGGCGGCCGCCGCGGCGTGCGCGAAGCCGAATTGTCCGATGGCCGCTGGGTGCAGATCTCCGAGCGCCCGACGGCGGAAGGCGGCCTGGTGGTCACCGCGGCCGACATCACCGTGCTGAAGACCCAGGAAGAAGTCCGCAGGATCAAGGAAGAGGAACTCCGCCGCGCGGTGGTCAACCTCGAGCAAAGCCAGGAACAGCTGTCGGAGCTCGCCCGCAAGTACGAGGCCGAGAAGATCCGCGCCGAAGGCGCCAGCCAGGCCAAGAGCGAGTTCCTGGCCAACATGAGCCACGAGTTGCGCACGCCGCTGAACGCCATCAACGGCTTCTCGGAGATCATGGCCGGCGAGATGTACGGCCCGCTGGGCGACGCGCGCTACCGCGACTATTGCCGCGATATCCTGAGCTCGGGCCAGCATCTGCTGGCGCTGATCAACGACATCCTGGACATGTCGAAGATCGAGGCCGGAAAGCTGACCCTGCGCTTCGAACCGATCTGCGTCGAGGAGATCGCCGAGGACGCCCTGCGGCTGGTCCGCAACCGCGCCGAGTCCGTAGGCCTGAACCTGACCCTCGACTTCATCGACCTGCCTGACGTGGAGGCCGACTACCGGGCCGTGAAGCAGGTGCTGCTCAACCTGCTCTCCAACGCCATCAAGTTCACCCCACGCGGCGGGCGGGTCACGGTCCGCGGCGAGTTGCGCCAGGATCCGCTCGGCGAGCGGGTGCGGATCAGCGTGCAGGACACCGGCATCGGCATCTCGCCCCAGGATCTGGAACGGCTCGCGCGACCGTTCGAGCAGGTGGAGAGCCAGCATTCCAAGACGACCCAGGGCACCGGCCTCGGCCTCGCGCTGACCAAGTCGCTGGTCGAGATGCACGGCGGGCTGCTGGACCTGAAGAGCGCGCCCGGCCAGGGCACCGTCGCCAGCTTCGCCCTGCCCGTTCGGCAGAGCGCGCCGGTGGCCATGCGCGGCGTCGCGGCGGCGTAGCGGCTTCCCCTCAGGCTTTCACCACCGCCGAGTAGGCCGCGCGCGCCGCCGCCTGGGCCGCATCGAGGCGGCTGCGCAGGGCCTTGAAGGTGCGCGCCTCGCCCGCCCTCGCCAACAGGGCCTGGAAGGCCTTGGGCTCCTGGGCCGGGTCGGGGTTCTCGTCCAGCGCCACCTTGAGCAGTTGGGTCAGGTTCTGCTGCAGGCGCCAGGCCTCGCGCAGCGCGCCGAGCGGCTCGGGCCGGACCAGCCCGGCGTCGCCCAAGGCGCCCAGCGCCGCGGCCGTGTTCGGCGCCAGCGGGCCACCGTTCGCCGCGTGGACCAGCTGCAGGAACTGGGCGGCGAACTCGATGTCCACCAGCCCGCCAGGCGACAGCTTGAGGTCCCATTCCCCCTTGGGCGGACGCTCGTCCTCCAGCAGCTGGCGCATCTCGCGCACGTCGTGAGCTGTCCGGCCCGCGTCCCGCGGTCGCCGAAGCGCCGTGTCGATGGCCGCCTGGGCGTCGGCGGCGAACGCCTCGGAGGTCGCCCACGCCACGCGAGCCCGGGTGAGCGCCAGCAACTCCCAGGTCTCGGCCTCGCCCTGGTAGTAGTGATCGAAGGCGGCGAAGCTCACCGCCACCGGCCCCTTCGTGCCCGACGGGCGCAGCTGCATGTCCACGTCGTAGAGCTGGCCCTCCGCGGTCGGACTGGAGAGCGCCGCGATCAGCCGCTGGGTGAAGCGCCCGTAGAACGCCGACGCGTCCCAGCCCTTGATCGCCGAGACCGCCGCCGGGTCGTGGGCCCGGTAGAGGGTCATCAGGTCCAGGTCGGACGAGGCGCTCATCTCGCGCGAGCCGCATTTGCCCAGGGCCACCACCGCCACCTCGCCGGGGAAATCGCCGCCGAGCCGCACCGCCTCCGCCAAAGCAGCCGGCGCCAGGCTCTGGATGCAGAGGTCGGCGAGATCGGCGAAGGCGCGCCCGGCCGCTTCGGCCGACGCCGTGCCGCTCATCACCTGGACGCCGACCCGGAACGCCTGTTCGCGGTGGATACGCCGGACCATATCCATCGCCGCTTCGAACCCGTTGGCGCCGGCGACGGCGCGGGCCATGTCGGCGCGCTCGTCGGCGATCTCGATCTCGTCGAAGAAGTTCGGGTCGAGCATGGCGTCGATGGCGGCGGGGCGGCGCGCCAGGGTCGCCGCCAGCTTCGGCGCAAAGGCGAACACCTGGACCACCAGCTCGAACAGCTTGGGTTGGGCCAGGAACAGGGACTGCAGCTGCACGCCGCTGCTGATCCCACCGAAGAAGTCGCAGAAGCGGTTGAAGGCGACGTCGGGCGCGCCCGTGGCATGGGCCGCCTCCAGCAGGCGCGGGGCCAGGCGCGTGAAGAGTTCGCGTCCGCGCGCCGTGCGCGTCGCCGCCACGTGACCGTGGTGCCAGGCGCGGATGGTCTGCGACACCCGCGGCGGGTTGGAGAAGCCCATGCGGCCGATGGTGGCCAAGGTCTCCGGATCGTCGTCCACCCCGGTGAACACCAGGCTGCCGAAGCGCGAGGACAGCGATTCCTCGTCCGGAAAGAGCTCGCCGTAGCGGGCGTTCACGGCCTTGAGCGTGCGGGTGATCTCGGCGTCGAAACTGCGCAGCGGGGCCTCGCCGCAGAGCGCGGCCACCCGCCGGCGATCGGCGTCCGCCTCGGGCAGCCGGTGCGTCTGTTCGTCCTCCAGCATC
The DNA here is from genome assembly GCA_036383735.1 of Phenylobacterium sp. Classification (GTDB taxonomy): domain Bacteria; phylum Pseudomonadota; class Alphaproteobacteria; order Caulobacterales; family Caulobacteraceae; genus Phenylobacterium. Next base: position 18,383 of record DASVNS010000393.1, read on the forward strand.
TGGATGCGATGCTCAACGGCCCGCAGCCGCTGGTAGGCGCGGGTGAGCTCCGCAGCGGTCTCGGCGCTCACGTGGCCCGCGTCGGCCAGGGCGTGGAGGGCGTCCAGGGTGCGCGGGCTGCGCAGCTCGGGATGTCGGCCGCCCAGGATCAGCTGCTGGGTCTGCACGTAGAACTCGATCTCGCGGATGCCGCCGCGGCCCAGCTTCAGGTCGACGCCCTTGGCGGACACCCGCTCGTCCACCTTGTGCGCGTGGATCTGGCGCTTGATGGAGTGGATGTCGGCGATGGCCGCGAAGTCCAGGTTCTTGCGCCAGATGTAGGGGACCAGCTCGCCCAGGAAATCCTTGGCCGCAAGCCGGTCGCCGGCGCAGGCGCGAGCCTTGATGAAGGCTGCCCGCTCCCAGTTCTGGCCGACGGTCTCATAGTATTCCAGCGCCGCGGGCGCCGGCACCGCATGCGGGGTCGACGACGGGTCCGGCCGCAGCCTCAGGTCGACGCGGAACACGTAGCCGTCCGGGGTGCGCGCCTGCATCAGGTCCGACACCTTCTGGGTCAGGCGCACCGCGAAGGCCTGCAACTCGACACCGGGCGCCAGCATGTCCGCGAGCGGCTCGGGGGCGAAGAAGACCGAGACGTCGATGTCACTGGAATAGTTCAGCTCGAAGGCGCCCTGCTTGCCCATGGCGATGCAGAACCAGCCGGGGACCGGCCCGCGGTCGCCGTCTCCGAGCCGGGTGAGCCGACCGGCTTCGACCTCGCCCCGCGCGGCCGAGGTCAGGGCCGCGGCGACTGCGGCGTCGGCGAACTGGGTCAGGGCGCCGGTGACCTGGTCCAGGTTCCAGACCCCGCCCAGGTCGGCGAACGCGGTCAGCAGGTGCAGCTCCTGCTTCAACAGGCGTAGCGGCGACTGGGCCGCGTCCGGCATGAGCTCGGCTACGGCTTCGGTTCGGTGCAGGAGGTCGGCGAGCCGCTCGTCCGGATCGTCCGCCAGCAACGCCGCGAGCCGCGCGGGGTCGCGCCGCGCCAGGCCGGCGAGATAGGGCGACGCCCCGAACACCGGGGCCAGCACCGGCCAGGCCAGCTCCAGTTCGGAGGCCGGCATGCGCTCGGCGAGAACGGCGCGCAGCCGGTCGGCCGCCTTGACGTCCAGCACAGGGCCGCAGGGCTGCATCCGCGCCGCCATCGGCCGCTTGGGGGTGGCGTCCATCACCAGATGTCTAGGCCCGCGGCAGGATGAACGCCACCCTCAGGCCCGGCCCCATATCGCCCACCTTGCCGGGGCCCTCCGACAGCTCCAGCCGCCCGCCATGCGCCTCCGCCACGGCGGCGACCAGCGACAGGCCCAGCCCCGCCCCGGGCTCGTTGCGGCTGTTTTCGAGACGCACGAACCGCTGGATCGCCCGCTCCCGGTCCTCTTCGGGCACGCCGGGGCCGGTGTCGGTGACCGACAGCTCCACCTCGCCGGAAGATCGGCGGCGCACGCGCAGCATGATCGCGCCGCCGGCCGGGGTGTACTTCACCGCGTTGTCGAGGATGTTGGCCAGCGCCTGGGCCAGGAACTCGCGGTTGCCGCGGACGGTCAGATCCTTCGCCGTCTCGGCCGCATAGTCGATGTCCTTCTCCTCGCAGAAGGGCTCGTACAGCTCGCTGATGTCGGCGGCGAGATCGGCCGGATCGAACAGGGTGGGGTTCGGGGCCTGGCCGGCGGCCTGTAGCCGGGCGATCGAAAGCACCGCCCCGAAGGTCTTCAGCACCCCGTCCGTATCGTCCAGCGCCTGGGCCAGCGCCTCGGTGGCGTCGCCCTTGCCGGCCTCGACATCGAGGTAGGCGGTCTCCAGCCGGGCGCGCAGGCGGGTCAGGGGCGAACGCAGGTCGTGGGCGATGGCGTCGCCGGCATGCTTGTGGCCCTGCATGGAGCGCTCGAGGCGATCCAGCATCTCGTTCACGCCCTGGGCCAGTTCGTCGAACTCGTCGCGGGCGCCGCGCACCCGGGCGCGGACTCCCTGCTCGCCGTTACGGACCCGCTCCACCACATCGATCAGGTCGACCATGGTGCGCGACACGTTGCGGCTGACCAGCAGTCCGCCGGCGAAGCCCAGCAGCACCACCAGGGCCACGGACGCCCAGAGCGCACGGACGACACGCGCGACATAGGCCTCGTCCTCTCCAGCGTCGGCGCCCACGAACAGGATCTCGCCGTCGCGCAGCCGCTGCTGCAACCCGCGAGCCGGATGCTTCACCTCGCCGCCCACGGCGTCCACGTCGGTGACCTGGAACGTGGCCCAGGTGGGCCGGCCGGCGAAGGTCTCGACCGGGCTCTCCTCGATCGAGCCCGATATGCGCCGGCCGTCCCTGGTCAGCAGCAGGTACAGGAACGGTTTGTCGTTCGCGGCGCGCTGGATGAGCGACTGGTTCACGGCGTCGATGCCGGCGCGGTCGTAGACATCGACCAGCGAGCGCATCTCGCGGCCGATCTCCTGGTCGGTCCGACGCGTCGCTTCCCCCGCCGTGGCCACATAGATGTAGGCCAGGAAGGCAAAGGCCGCGCTTGCGAACAGCAACACGAACAGCAGCGTCAGCCGGAACGGCGCCGTGCGGAAGATGCGGGGCAGCTTCACCGCCATCGCAGCTTCCCTACCTCACCCGCGATGCGGCGGGAGGAAAGAGGCTCCTAGGCATCCAGCCGGTAGCCCGCGCCACGCACCGTCTGCAGCATGGGCCGGTCGAAGCCCTTGTCGATCTTCGAGCGCAGCCGGGAGATGTGCACGTCGATGACATTGGTCTGCGGGTCGAAGTGGTAATGCCAGACCTTTTCCAGCAGCATGGTGCGCGTCACCGACTGGCCGGCGTGGCGCATCATGAATTCCAGCAGCTGGAATTCGCGTGGTTGCAGGTCGATCATCTTGCCCGAGCGGTGCACGGTGCGGCCGATCAGGTCCATCTCCAGCTCGCCCACCTTCAGGAGCGTATGGACCGAGCCGGTGTCGCGTCGCCGGGCCAGGGCTTCGATGCGGGCGATCAGTTCGGGGAAGGCATAGGGCTTGACCAGGTAGTCGTCGCCGCCTGCCTGCAGGCCATCGACGCGATCGCCCACCTCGCCCAGAGCCGAGAGGAACAACACCGGCGTGCGGTCACCCTCGCGGCGTAGCGTGCCGACCAGGGTCAGGCCGTCCATCTTCGGCATCATGCGGTCGACGACCATCACGTCGAACTCGCCGTCGCGCGCGGCGGCGAGGCCTTGCTCGCCATCGCCGCCCCGCACGCACTGGTGACCGGCTTCAGTCAGACCCCGCGCCATAGCGTCGGCGGCTTCGGCGTCGTCCTCGACGATCAGGATCCGCATCTGTTTCCCGTCCGGTCAGACGACCATGCTCTACCCCGCGACCTTGATGGGCAAGAAGGCGGTGCGGCCGTTGCGATAGACGCCGACGAGCACGCTGGCGCGGCCCGCCTTCTTGGCGGCATCGACGATCGCCGCGAAGTCCGTGGGCTGCGCCACCGCCCGGCCGTTGGCCAGGGTGATGACATCGCCGCGGCGCAGGCCTTTCGTGCCCGCGTCGGACGACTGGTCGACGTTCTCCACCAGGGCTCCGCGCACTTCGGCCGGCAGGTTCAGCCGGTTGCGGGTGGTGTCGTCCAGCGGAGCCAGCGACATGCCGAGCACCGGCGCGCGTGTGCTGGGCGTAGAGCCAGGCGCCCCGGGCCGCCCGCCCGGACCGGCGCTGTTGTCGTTCGCCGCCAGCTCGCGCTCGGACGGGCGGACGCCGGAGCGAACGTCCACCGTGCGCCGCTTGCCGTCGCGGATCACATCCAGGCGCAGGTTCTCGCCGGCCCGGACCCGGGCCACCTGGCGGGTGAGGTCGGAGGAGCTCTTCACCGCCACGCCGTTCACCGCCACCACGACATCGCCCACCTGCACGCCGGCGCGCTGGGAAGGCCCGCCCGGTGAGATGTCGGCGACGATGGCGCCCTTCTGGTTCTCGAGCCCCTGGGCCTCGGCCATTTCGTTGGTGAAGTTCTGGATGGTGGCGCCGATGTAGCCGCGCTCGATCTTGCCGCCGTTGATCAGCTGCTTGGTGACCGTATCGGCCACCTCCGACGGAATGGCGAAACCGATGCCCACCGATCCGCCCGAGGGCGAGAAGATCGCGGTGTTCACCCCGATCACGCGCCCGTAGACGTCGAACGTCGGACCGCCGGAATTGCCCCGGTTGATGGGCGCATCGATCTGGATGTAGTCGACGAAGGTCTCGCCGATGTCGCGGCCATAGGCCGAGACGATGCCGGCCGTGGCGGTGCCGCCCAGGCCGAACGGATTGCCGACCGTGATGACCCAGTCACCCACCCGCGGCTTGCCGGCGTTCTCGAAGTTGACGAACGGGAACGGGCCGGCGCGGCCCTTCACCTTGACGACCGCCAGGTCGGTGGCCTCGTCGCGGCCCACCACCTCGGCGTCGAGTTCGGTCTCGTCCTTGAGCACCACCTTGATGCTCTCGGCGTTCTCGACCACGTGGTTGTTGGTGACGATGTAGCCGTCGGCCGAGATGAAGAAGCCCGATCCCGACGACTGCTGGGTGGGCAGACGGGGCTGACCCTTCTCGGTGCGGCCGCCCTGGTCGCCGTCATCTCCGTCGCCATCGCCGCCGCCCGGGGGAACAGGTATGCCGAACGGCAGACCGGGGATCTGGCGCAGCGCACTCGTGTCGACGCGGCTGGTCACATTGATCGACACCACCGCCGGCGAGACCCGATCGAAGATGTCGGCGAACGACAGGGGCGCGCCGGGCGGGGGCGCGAAGATGGGGGCGGTCGACGCCTTGATCAGGCTGTTGCCGGGCAGTTCCGCGTGGGCGGACGGAAGCCGCACGCCGGCCCCCGCGACCGCGGCGGCCATGACGCCGGCGCCCGCGACGGCGCCCAGGATGTAACCGGTCTTCTTGGAAGTCATTAGCCTTCGTTTCCCTGCGCGCGACCCCTTTTGAGGTGGCGGATCGCGCCCAACAACCTAGGTCGGATGCACGGAAGTGCAACGCCCCTCAAGTTACGTTTAAGTCACCCTAGGCGCGGCTTCACGTCCATTATTTGGCGGGATCGTGTCCAGGGGATTCCAGCTCGTCCAGGCGGCGCAGGCGCTCCGCCTCGGACGACGTAAGCTCCATCTCCGGCTCGGCCTTGCGCAAGCGGACGAACAGCAAGCCCACGCCGCCGATCACGACCAGGAACGGAACGCCCCACAGCGCCAGGTTTCCCAGCGAGAACCGTGGCGTGAGCAGCACGAACTCGCCGTAGCGGTCGGTGAGGAACGCCTTGATCTGCGCATCGCTCTTGCCCGCCCTGACCTGCTCGCGGACGATCTGGCGCAGGTCGTGCGCCAGCTCGGCCTCGCTGTCGTCGATGGACTCGTTCTGGCAGACCAGGCAGCGGACATCGCGGAAGATCTCGCGCGCCTTTGCCTCCTGGGCCGGATCGGGCAGCCGCTCGGCCGGATCGGAAGCCGCCGCCAGGCAGGCCACGCCCGCCAGCGCCGCCAGGAGAAGCCGCAGCCTCACGCGGCCTGCGCCTTGCGACGGCCCACGCCCAGCCGCAGCCGGCGATCCGAGAGCGAGATCAACCCACCCAGGCCCATGATCGCCGGCCCGAGGAAAATCAGGCTGGCCCATGGGTTCCAATAGGCGCGGACCAGATAGGTCCCGCCGTCCCGCCGCTCGCCCAGCACCACATAGATGTGCGAGGGGCCGCGATAGCAGATCCCCACCTCGGAGGTGGTCTGGCCGCCGGTGGTGTAGAGCCGCCGTTCCGGCTGGACCGTGCAGACCGGCCGCCCGTCGCGGGTGACGGCGATCGTCGCGCGGTCGGCGTCGTAGTTGGGACCGGCCACCGGCCGCACGGCGCCGAGCGCGACGTGGTAGGCGCCGACGGTCAGCCCGCCGCCCACGTGCAGCGCCTCGGCGGCCTCCACCTTCCAGGTGGTTTCGAAGACCGCGCCCATCACGAAGACGCCCAGGCCCAGGTGCGCCAGCGTCATGCCCCAAGCCCCGCGCGGCAGACCGGTGAGCCGGCGCCAGGTCTCGGCGAGGGGCGCCCGGAACGCCCGCGTGCGCTCCACGATCTCGACCAGCGCGCCGGCGATCAGCCAGCCGCCCATGGCCACGCCCAGCACGCCGAACGCTTTCTTCGGGCTTACCAGCGTCAGGGCGAGCAGACCGGTCGCCGCCGAGACCAGCAGCGCGATCCACAAGCGCTGGACCACGCGCCTGGCGTCGCCCCGCTTCCAGGCCAGCAGCGGCCCCGCCGGCACGAGGACCAGCAGCGCGGCCATCAGCGGCGTGAAGGTCAGGCTGAAGTAAGGGGGCCCAACCGAGATGGACTCCCCGGTCATGGCTTCGCGCATCAGCGGATAGAGCGTTCCGAGCAGGACCGTGGCCGTCGCGGCCGCGAGCAGGATGTTGTTCATCACCAGGGCGCTCTCCCGGCTGACCGGAGCGAACAGGCCGCCCTGGCCCAGGGTCGGCGCGCGCCAGGCGAACAGGCTGAAGCCCAGCCCCGCCGTCACCCCGAGGATGATCAGCAGCAGCACCCCGCGGGTCGGGTCCACCGCGAAGGCGTGGACCGAGGTCAGCACGCCCGATCGCACCAGGAACGCGCCCAGCATCGAGAAGGTGAAGGCCGCCAGCGCGAGGAACACCGTCCAGCCGGCCAAGGCGCCGCGCTTCTCGGTCACGACCGCCGAGTGCAGCAGGGCGGTGGCGATCAGCCAGGGCATGAAGCTGGCGTTCTCGACCGGGTCCCAGAACCACCAGCCGCCCCAGCCCAGCTCGTAATAGGCCCAGAACGCGCCAAGCGTGATGCCGACGGTGAGCAGGCTCCAGGCCGCCAGGGCCCAGGGACGCACCCACCGCGACCAGGCCGCGTCGATCCGCCCCTCGACCAGCGCCGCCACGGCCAGCGAGAAGACCACCGACATGCCGACGTAGCCCGCGTAGAGGAACGGCGGATGGACGGCCAGCGCCGGGTCCTGCAGCAAGGGATTGAGCGAGCGGCCCTCGACGGGCGGGCTGGCCAGCCGTAGCAGCGGGTTCGAGGCGAACACCGTGTAGGCCAGGAACACCGTCCCCAGCAGCCCTTGTGTGGCCACCGTCATCGCCCGCAGGCCGCGGGGCAGGTCGCGGCCCAGCCCGGCGACCGCCGCCCCAAAGCCGGTCAGCGCCAGGCACCAGAGCAGCATCGAGCCCTCGTGGCTGCCCCAGGTTCCCGCGACCCGGTACAGCAGCGGCTTCTCGGAATGGGAGTTCGCGGCCACGTTGGCGACGGAGAAGTCCGAGACCACGAAGGCGTGCATCAGGGCGGCGAACGCCACGGCCACGGCCAGGAACGCGCCCAGCGCCGCCCCCTCGCCGGCCCCCGCCAGCGGCGCGGAACGGCGGACCCGGCCGACGATCGAAAGCACGACCTGGGCGATCGAGAGCGCCAGCCCGAAGATGAGGGCGAAGGCGCCCGCTTCCGCGATCATGTTCCGCTCCGAGCCTTCCCGGGCTGTTTGGCGTCATAGGATGGCGGCGGCGCGCCGTCGCCGCGCCACTCGCCCTGTTCCTTGAGCGCGTCGGCGACCTCCTTGGGCATGTAGGTCTCGTCGTGCTTGGCCAGGACGCGCTTGGCCTCGAAGACGCCATCCGAGCGGTACGCGCCCTCGGCCACGATCCCCTGTCCTTCGCGGAACAGGTCGGGCAGGTCGCCCTGGTAGTGGACGCGGTCGGCGGAGATCTTGTCCTGCACGGTGAATTCGACCCGCCCGTCGGGATGCTTGACCACCGAGCCCACGGTCACCAGCCCGCCCAGCTGGATGGCCCGCCCCGGCTCCGGCCGGGCCGCGGCGGCCTGCGACGGCGTGTAGAACAGCGAGATCGAGTCCCGCATGCCCCACAGCGTCAGGCCGGCAGCCACCGCCACCACCGGCGCGATTACCGACAGCAGGAGCAGGCGCGTGCGCGCCTTGCGGGATTTCGGCAGGAAACTCATCGCATCGGCTCCGCGCGCGCGGCCTCATCCAGTTGCTGCGCCACCTGCGGGATCGCGCCGTAGCGCGCCCGGGCATTCGCGTAGGCGGCGTCGCGTTTGGCAGTATCGCCCAGGACGGCGTAGGCGCGAACCAGGCGCACCCAACCTTCGGGATCGTCCGGTTTCGCCTCGAGTTTGGCGGCTAGGCCGGCGACCATGCCCTGGATCATCGCCAGTTGCTGGGGATTGGCCGTCGCCGGGGCCGCCCGGCCCTCCAGCTTGGCGAGCGAGGCCTGCACGGCGGCGCGCCGGTCGGTCTCCTGGGCCGGCAGGTCCGCCAGCAGCGCCTTCAGGTCGGATGCCGCTTCGGCCGTCTTCCCCGCATCGGCCTTGGCAGAGGCCAGGAAGTAGCGGGCGGTGACGTTCGCAGGCTCCAGCGCCGCCAGCCGGATGAACGCCGCCTCGGCGTCGGCATCGACCTTGCCCCCGGCCTCGAACACCTCGGCTTCACCCAGCATCTGCCAGATGTCCGGCCGCTCGGGAGCCAGGGCGGCAGCGCGGCGCAGGGCGCGGACCGCAGCCACGGGGTTCTGCGAAGCGCCCTCTGCCAGGCCGAGCAGCCGGAAGCCCTCGGCCTCGTCCGGCCGCGCCGCCGTGGCCTGGCGCAGCACCGCGGCGATCTCGGGGGCCGTCAGCGTCGACAGGTCGGAGTTGCGCCACCGGTCCAGCCGCGCGGCGAACGGCTGATCGCCCAAGCCGGGCGAACCCAGCGCCAGGTAGAGCCCCAGCGCCAGCGCCGGCGCGGCGGTCACAGCCACAAGCACCGCGCGGCGCGCCCGGAGATCGGCGTTCCAGGCCTGCTGCGGCGCCTCGGTCGCCGCCAACAGCCGTCGCGCGGCCTCGGCATGCGCCGCCTTGCGCTCACCTTCGGCCATGAGGCCGCGCTCGGCGAGTTCATCGATCTCGGAAAGTTGTCGCCGGTAGAGGACGGGAGCGGGGTCCGCGGCCTGCGCCTGGGCGGCGGCGCCAGCGGCGCGAAACAGGATCAGGCCCGCCGCGGCGACGGTGAGCACGCCGACCACAGCCCAGAAGACGAACATGCCGCGCGTTTAGCCGAAAGCGACGCCCGGCGCGAGCGAGACTGTCAGCCGTTGTGCTGGCGCGACGGCTCGGACTGGAGGACCGCCTGGGCGCGGCGACGAACCAGCTCGCCGGCCTTGGTCCCGCGGATGAGTTCGTCCAGCGCCGCCGCCTCCTCGAGGTAGGCCGCGGCGATACCGATGTCCTCGACCTCCCCGGCGCGGATGGTGTCCAACACCTCGTGCACGTACTGGTCGATGTACTCGCTCAGCTTCTCGACCATCTTGTTGCGAGCCGAAGAGAAGCCGCCGTAGTTGGCGGTCGAGCGCAGTTCGTCGGAGAACGACAGCAGCGTCCGCGCGCGTCCGACACACCGTGGATCGGGGGGCGTGTCGAGGCGCGGCGCCGGACGGCGGATACGCGGGTTGCGCGCCGCCTGCATCGGCAGCGCCTCCATGGCCGCCTTCTCCGCCTCGCGCAGGCGGCCCTCCACCACACTGGCCAGGCCGGCCCGCTGTTTGTGGACACGCTGGCCCCAGCCGTGCTCGCGCTGCAGGTCGACGGAGGTCTCGATCTCCATGATCTGCTGGATCACCAATTCGGCCAGCTTCGCCACCGAACGGGCGGCCAGCGGCCCGGCGTCGGCGTCCAGGCCGCTGATCTGGGCCAACGAAGCATCGATGTCGGTCAGCAGCCCCTCGCCAAACCCGGCCATTTCGGAGTCGGCGAGATAGCGTTCGGTCGGCTTGTCCATCACCGCGGAGATCACCCGCAGCACCATCCAGGGGTAGGCCATCTGAGCCGAAAGCATCTCGAAGAAGCGCGCGCCGGCGTCCTCGTCGGCGGTCACCGCATCCCTGTAGGCCAGGCGGGCGCCGGCCGCTGTGTCTCCACCGGAGTGCGCCAGCCATTCCGGCAACTTCTGCGTGGCGCGGCGCACCGTCGGCGCGATATCCAGGCATGCGGCCAGAAGATCCGCGCCGCCCGTCCGCCCTTCGTCACAAAGTTGGGCGACCGCGCGGAAGTCGGCCTGTTCGCGGGCCCGGAGGCTCGCGGCCGCCAGGGCGGTGAGCCGATCGGCGGCCAAGGCCACCAGATGGGCCGGCGTGTCGAGCGCCGGCGCGTTGCGCACCTTGGCGATCAGCTCTTCATGATCCACCGCACACAGGCCACGCCAGAGCATACGCAGCACCCACGACGGGAACGTAAGCCTGTGGGGATCGTCGCCGGCCCCGATGCACATCGGTGCGATCGGTTGCAGGATGGTATTGCGGAGGTTCCGTTCCGAGACCTCGACCTCGACCAGACGCTTTACGCCGCCCAGTGCGCTGTCGTCGGTGGTTTCCGCCAGAGCCTGCCAGAGCCCGCCCACGACCCGGTCGGGCGCAGACTCCACGAGGGTGCGAACGATCGCGATCTTGCCCTCGGACAGCGCGGACATGGGCCTCTGAATCCCGGCAGAACGCCGTTAGCTCCGAAACATGCCTTTCACCAAGTTAAGGCTTTGTTTCGTCGGAAATGACTCAGGAGGCCGCGCGCGGCAGATCGACTGCGACCAATAGTCCGCCCAGACTGGAATCCCCGAGCGTCAGTGAGCCTCGATAGGCGCGGGCCAGTTCGTCGATGATCGACAGTCCGAGCCCGGAGCCCGGAGCGCTCTCGTCAAGGCGGGCGCCGCGGCGGATCACCTCCTGCCGCTGGTCCGGCGGCAGTCCGGGGCCGTCGTCCTCGATGGTCAGGCGCAGGCGTTCGGGGCCGGCTTCCACGGCGCGCACGCGCACCTTGCGATACCCGAACTTGCCGGCGTTCTCCATGGCGTTGCCGGCGATTTCCATGAAGTCCTGCCGCTCGCCCAGGAAGAACAGCTCGTCGGGCGCATCCCAGTCGATCTGGACGCCCTTGGCGCGGAAGATGCGGTCCAGCGTGCGCGCCAGTTCGTCCAGCACCTCGGCCACGGAGGTGCGCTCGCCCTGGCTCTGGCTGCGGGCCGCGGCGCGGGCGCGGCGCAGGTGGTGATCGACCTGCTGGCGCATGACGTCGGCCTGACGGCTCACCACCTCGCCCAGCGGGCCCGGCCGCTGGCTGGCCTCGGTCATCATGACCGAGATCGGGGTCTTCAGGGCGTGGGCGAGGTTGCCGACGTGGGTGCGCTGGCGTTCGACGGTCTCCTGGTTGTGGGCCACGAGCGCGTTCAA
>DASVNS010000394.1:0-2249 GCA_036383735.1 Phenylobacterium sp.
CGGCCAGGCGGTGGCCGAGCCGGGCCACGCCGTCGCCCGGACCCAAGCCTACCGCCGCCAGTCCGGCCTCGATTGGCTGGCGGCCAAGGGGCGGATCGACGCCGCGGCGAGGGCGGCCGGCGAGCGCTATGGCTCGGCCTATCGCCGGGTGAAGCTCGAGCGGTCGATCCCGTCAACGCTCGACGTGCGGGTGCGGGGCGGGTTCGTCGCCCCGTCCGTCGCCGATGTGCTGGCGCACGGGGAAGGCACCGAGCAGGCGCGGCGCCGGCTGGCCGATTTCCGGCGCAGGCTTTGCCGCCAAGCCGATCTCGTGGCGGCCTGCGACCTGATCTGCGGCGAGGAGCAGACCCCGCGCGAGGCCGCCGCCGGCGAGCGCGACGCGGGGCGGCTGGAGGCGGTGCTGAAGGTGGCGCTGGACATCCTGGCGGCCTCGCAGGGGTGATGATGTTCGTAGTTTGTTCTTGACATCCGCGCGCGAATTTGCGAGAGTTCGGTTACGGTTGATGAGTGCGCCCGGGAGCAGCTTCCGGCCAAGTGGGAGGGAGCCCGAACGGCAGCGATCGCGGGACGGGCGTCTGGTCTCGGTTGCGAGCCTTGCCGAGCGCGTCGCAACCGGGGTGCGTGACCGACAGCGCGGCTTCAGCGTTGGACCCGGGAGGTACGAGCAGGCTCAACACCTGGAACCCAACCGCGCCTATGCCGAGGACCACCTTCGACTCCATTGCTGACGTTCAAATGATCCGCCATTCGAGTACCTTCCTCTGATGACCACATCGGTGCTGCAACCGTTCGGACCAGAGATATGGCTGTCCGATGGACCCGAGACCGAGGTCATCGGGTTCCTCTATCCGACGCGGATGGCGGTGATCCGATTGCCTGGAGATGGTCTCTTCATCTGGTCTCCCATCGCACTTTCGGACAGTCTACGTGAGGAACTGGCGAGCCTTGGCGCAGTCCATTACCTAGTCGCCCCAAACTCGTTGCATCACCTGTTCCTTGAGGAGTGGCGGCAGGTCTATCCCCTGGCCAAACTCTACGCGGCGCCGGGGCTGAGCCTTCGGCGCAAGGATCTTCACATCGACGCGGAGTTGGAAGGGGAGCCGCCGCCGCAGTGGTCGGGCAGTCTCGATCAGATCCTCATGCCCGGCAATCGGATCTCGACAGAAGTCGTCTTCTTCCACCGGCGCAGCGGCACAGTGCTGTTCACCGACCTGCTCCAGCAGTTCCCGCCAGGCTGGTTCCGCGGCTGGCGCGCTCTGATTGCCCGGCTCGATCTCATGACCGGCTCCGAACCGGCAGTGCCCCGGAAGTTCCGCGCGGCTTTCGTGGATCGGCGCGCCGCTCGTGAAGCGCTGCGGCGCATCCTCGAGTGGCCATCCAGCGGGGTCGTAGTCGCGCACGGCGCACCGGTGAAACAAGATGGCCAGGCGTTCATAGCCAGGGCGTTTCGGTGGCTTACCGGCTGACAATCTCGCGTCCGCAGCCCACCCTGAGCCGTCGGCGCGAGGGGCCGCTTCCCTGACGTCGGCTGACGGGCGCTTCCGACCCTGTAGGAGACTTTAGGAAACGCGACTACCCTGCTTGCAGGGAGGCCAGATGTTCGTCGCACCGCCATCGCGTGAAGACCGTAGGGACGTGCTTCTCCAGGCGGTCAGGGACATCCACTTCGCCGCCGTTGTCGTGGCGCCGGGTGGCGTCTTTGCATCTTCGCACCTTCCGTTGCTGGTCAAGGAGACCGGCAACGGGGACGTGCTTCTGGAAGGGCATGTCTCTCGGGCGAATGATCTTTGGAGGCAGAGCCGGGACACACCCGCTCTCGCGATTTTCCAAGGTCCCCAAGCCTACATCCATCCGGGATGGTACCCGAGTAAGCAGCGCGATGGACGCGCCGTACCCACGTGGAACTACATCGCGGTCCACCTGACGGGCGTGATCAGCGCGAATGAAGATGAAACGTGGCTGCGTCGACACCTCGAAGAGCTGACAGCGACCAATGTCCGGGCGCGCGGAGCCCTGGGCGATCGACGACGCGCCGCCCGAATACGTCGCCGCTCTGATCAAGGGCGTCGTCGGATTGCAGATCAGGGTCGAGACCATCGAGGGAAATTGGAAGATGGGGCAGCGGCAGCCGCTCGAGAATCGATTGGGGGCGGCCCAGGGCCTCGCGGCATCGCCACATGCCGCCGACCAGCAAGTCGCTGCCGCGATGACCGCGGCCCTGGCGGAAGACGGCCGCTAACCACGGCTCC
>DASVNS010000395.1:0-29031 GCA_036383735.1 Phenylobacterium sp.
GGTAGTCGGTGTTGTGCAGGTCGGCCAGCGTCTTGATCTTGGCCTTGAAGATCGCGTTCCGCTCGGCAGGCGCGTAGGCCGGCAGGCTCTGGTCCCAGAGAATGCGACCCTCGACCATCTCCATGACGTAGAACCAGGTGCCGATGACGCTGTCGTCCGTGCACAGGCCATAGGGCCGCGCCACGGGGAAGCCGGTGGGATAGAGCGCCGAGATCACCTTGAACTCGCGGTCCACCGCGTGGGCGGAGGGCAACAGCTTGCCTGGCGGCTTGCGGCGCAGGACGTACTTCTGGTTGGGCGTGATCAGTTGGTAGGTCGGGTTGGACTGTCCGCCTTTGAACTGGCGCACTTCCAGCGGGCCGGCATAGCCCTCGACATTGGCCTTCATCCACGTCTCGAGCGCGGCTTCGTCGAAGCGGTGGCTGTCGGCCACGTCCTTGGTGCCCGTGTTGGCCTGTTCCCTGGCCTGCTCGGCGGCGATGTCGGCGGTCACGGGTGGTTCCCCTCGAAGTCTTACAGTTGTTTGAAGCCTTTTAGCGATGTGAACGCCGAGAGAGCAAGCGCATGCACAGAGGCTTGACGCACGTCACGCCCGATCCCACAGGCCACGGTATGGTGGAAGACGTCCAGTCGATCATCGAGATCGCCGCGCCGCGAGAGCGGGTCTGGCGGGCGCTGACGGATCCCACGCTTGTCGTGCGGTGGATGGGCTGCCTGCGTTTCCGCCCCGAGACGGGGCACATCTTCTACCTGCAGCCGAACCGGGCGCATCGCGACGCCGACGATGTCGCCGACGCCATCGCCTGCCGGATCGAGGTGCTCGACGCTCCCCGGCGGCTTAGCTTCTCGTGGGGCTTCCCCGACGTGCCGGACACCTTTGTCGACATCCGCCTGCGCAACATTCCGGGCGGCACGCATGTACGGCTGGTCCATTCGGGCTGGGACCAGTTCGACGACCGCGAGACCGAGGACGTGCGCGGCGGGCTGGGGCATGCCTGGCACGCTATCGCCCTGCCACGGCTGCGCGCCGTGGCGGAAGGTTAGAGGGCGCGCCAGCCGATGTCGCGGCGGCAGAAACCGTCGGGGAAATCGACGGCGTCCACGGCGGCATAGGCCTTGTCCCGGGCATCTTGCAGACCGGCGGAGCGAGCGCAGACGTTGAGGACCCGGCCGCCCGAGGCGCGCAGCACCCCCGCCTCATCAAGCATCGTCCCCGCGTGGAAGATGACCGTGTCGTTCCCGAAATCGGCATCCGCGCCACCGATCGGACCGCCCTTCGACGGCGCGTCGGGGTAGCCCTTGGCCGCCAGCACCACGCAAACCGCCGACTCGTCCCGCCACGCCGGTGCGGGCATGTCGCCCAGCCGGCCGACGGCGCAGGCCAGCAGATAGGGCACGAGGTCGCTGTCCAGGCGCAGCATCAGGACCTGGCACTCCGGGTCGCCGAAGCGGACGTTGAACTCGACCAGCTTGGGCCCGTGCTTCGTCGCCATCAGCTCGACGAACAGCACCCCGCGGTAGGGCGCGCCATCCGCGGCGATCCCGGCGAAGGCAGGTTCGACGAGGCGTTGGCGCACCTGCTCCACCAGTTCGGGTGTGAAGACGGGCGCCGGCGAATAGGTCCCCATGCCGCCGGTGTTCGGCCCCTGCTCGCCGTCGAAGGCGCGCTTGTGATCCTGAGCCCAGCCGAAGATCATCGAGTCCTTGCCGTCGCAAAGCGCGAATAGCGAGCCGATCTCGCCTTCCAGGAATTCCTCGATCACCACCCGCGCGCCGGCCGCGCCGAAGCGGCCGCCGAACGCGTCGTCGATGGCGGCCTCCGCCTCGGCGCGTTCCGGCGCGATGACCACGCCCTTGCCCGCCGCCAGGCCATCGGCCTTGATCACATAGGGCGGCTGGAAGCGATCCAGCGCGGCCTTGGCGGCCGCCGCGGTCTCGCACACCGCATAGGCGGAGGTCGGCAGGCCATAGCGATCGCAGAATGCCTTGGTGAAGGCCTTGGAGGACTCCAGCTGGCCCGCCTGGAGCGTCGGGCCAAAGCATGGGATCTGTGCGGTCTGGAGAGCGTCGGCAAGACCTGCGGCGACCGAAGACTCCGGACCGATGACGACCAGATCCGCCCTGATCTCCCGGGCCAGGGCGACGAGCCCCTCGACGTCGGTCGCCGAGACAGTGCGCAGCTCGCAATGCGCCGCCATGCCCGGGTTTCCCGGCGCGGCCACCAGGCGCTTCACCAGCGGCGAGGCCGCGATCTTCCACGCCAGGGCGTGTTCGCGCCCGCCGGAGCCCACAAGAAGGATATTCATCGCAGGCGGCTTTGGCGTGGCGACCTGCTTTGGTCAAGCAACAGCTGACACCTCTACCGTACCGCGTTATCCGAATGGCGGCGCCAAGTCGCACCCCCACGGCGGCTGGCTCCGGTATGATAACGTGGTTTGTTGGCGTGGGACGGGAAACATGATGGCCGATCCGATCACCGAACAGGCCCTCGAACGCCACGCCGAACGCGCGCGGGAGGTGGAGCACAGGGTGAAGAACACTCTGCAGCTTATCTCCTCGATCGTGCTGCTGCAGAGTCGTCGGGCCAGCGACGAGGCGGCTCAAAAGGCCCTGCGCGCGGTGCAACAGCGGGTCGCCGCGGTCAGCGTCGCTCACCGTCACGTCAGCTGGAGCCAAGACGCCGAGCAGGTGCAGGTCGCCCCCCTGGTGCGCGAGATCGTCGGCGACCTGGCGGCCTCGGCGGGTCGGGAAGGGGTGGACATCGACCTGGAACTGGACTCCGTCACCATCCCCGGTCGACAAGGCGCGCCGGTGGCGCTGCTGGTGAGCGAGATGCTGGGCAACGCCCTGCGCCACGCCTTCCCCGATGAGCGGCCGGGCCGGGTTCGGGTGACGGTGCGCCGCACAGCTACAGGCTTCGAGCTCGCGGTCTGCGACAACGGCGTCGGCATGGCGTCCGAGACGGCGAAAACCGGTTTCGGTCTCACGGTCCTCCAGCTGATGGCGCAGCAGTTGCACGGGCGGCTCGAAACCACCGCCTCGCAACCTGGCCTGAGCCTTTCCGTTAGCGTCCCCATGGACACCGCCGCTTCTCGGGCCTGAGGCCCATGGCGCCGATCGCCGACCTCGTCGGCACGGGCGCGGCCCTCTGTTCGATGGCCAGTTTCGTGCCGCAGATCGCCAAGATCCGGCGTGAACGGGACGCCTCGTCCGTGTCGCTCAAGATGTACGCGGTCACGGTGACCGGGTTCTCGCTCTGGATCGCCTACGGCTTCCTGATCGGCAGCTGGCCAATCGCCGGCTCGAACATGGTTTGCCTGGCGCTTTCCGGCACGATCCTGTTCCTGAAATGGCGGTTCGCGAGCGGCGGCGGGCTAGCCACGGACGAGCCGGAGCCGTAAGTGCTTCGCGGCAGGGAACCCTTCAAGGTAGCGGAATGACGGATCGGTTGGCGGCGGCCCAGGCGGCGTTGAACGCGGGACGCAGGGGGGACGCGATCCAGCACCTGATCGCCGCCGTAACCGAGGATCCCACCCGTCCCGTCTCAGTCTATCGGATCCTGGCCGCCCAGCTCTATGGCTCCAACCGCTTTGCGGACGGCGAGGCCTTCGCGGCCCAGGGCCTGGAGCGCTATCCCCGCGACTACGAGCTCCTGAACACCCGCGGCGTCCTGCTGCGAAAACTGCGGCGCCAGGCCGAGGCCGTGCCCGTCCTGGAACAGGCCGTGAAGCTGGACCCCAGGAAGACCTCGGCCCAGCAGAACCTCGGCAATGTGCTGCTGGACCTGAACCTGGCGCCCCGCGCCGAGGCCGTGTTCAGCAGGCTGGTGCGGCTGGAGCCCCGCAACGCGGAGTTCCAGCGGCAACTCGGCCGCGCGCTCACCCGGCAAGGGCGGATTGAGCCCGGGCTTGTGCGCTTCCGGCAAGCCGTCAGCCTGAAACGCGACAGCATCGACGCCTGGCTCGATATCGTCGGGACGCTGAACGAGGAGTTCCGCTTCCAGGAGGCCGAAGCCGCCTTGGACAAGGCGCTCGCCGCCAATCCGGGGCAGCAGCGGCTGCTGGAGGGCAAGGCCACCGTACTGCGCCGCTCGGGCGACAACGCCCGCGCCGAGGCCTTCCTGAATAGCCTGTTGGCCTCCAACCCCGAAGCGGCCTGGCTGCAGCACCAGCTGGGCGTCATCTACGCGGATCGGGACCGGAACCGCTCGATCCAGCACCTGGAAAACGCCGCGCGACTCGAGCCCGAGCGAATCGAATATGTGGCTGCCCTGATCGAGGGACATGAGCGCAACCGCACCGGCAACGAGGGCGCCAATGTCGAGCGGGCCTATCAGCTCGCCCGCGGGCTCGTGTCCCGGGTGGAGGAATTCAACCCCGCGGCCAGCAAGATCGTCTGGGAGACCCTGGGTCGGGTCTGCGATTTCGACGCGCGGGATCGGGTGGGCGACTTCCGGAGCCTGGGACGTAGCTGGGCCGCCTCGAACAAGCACACCGCGCTGATGAAGCAGCTGGCCCAGGTCCGCAGCGACGACGACCGCTACGAATTGGTCGAACAGCACCGGATCTGGGGCCGCGCGACGGAGGACGCGGTGGCGCGGCGGCCGATCAAGCGCCCGCCGCCCCGGCCGGCGGGCGCCAAGGTGCGGCTCGGCTTCATGTCGTCGGACCTGCGGCAACACCCGGTGGGCTATTTCGCCCTGCCGCTCTTCGAGCACATCGACACTGAGCGCTTCGAGGTCTTCGTCTATTCGTACTACACCGGCGCCCGACCCGACGCGGCGCAGAGCTTCATCACCTCAAAGGTGAACGCCTACCGCTGGTGGCCCGAGATCACGGTGGCCGACGCCGCCCAGAGGATCGCCGACGACGATCTCGACATGCTGATCGAGCTTGGCGGCTCCACCCACATGAACAAGCTGGAGGTCATGGCCTACAAGCCGGCCCCCCGGCAGGCGAGTTGGCTGGGCTATCCGCATTCGGCCGGCCTCGAGACCATCGATTACTTCGTGTGCGACCCCTACATCGCGCCGTCGGATCCGCGCCTGCTGGTCGAAAAGCCGCTGATGCTGAAGCACGCTTGGTACCCGCTGAGCGGCTCGGCGTTCCGCGACGAGCCGGCCGCCAACGCCGAGCCCCCCATCGCACGCAACGGCTACGTCACCTTCGGCACGGCCAATCAGCCGCACAAATACACGCCCGAAGGGTTGCAGGCCTGGGCCCGCATCATGGTCCGTTGCCCGGATTCGCGCTTCCTGTTCATCCGGCCCGAGAGCAACTCGCCTTCATTCCAATCCAACATCCTGCGGGCCTTCGAAGCCGGGGGCGTCGCGCCCGAGCGGGTCCAGTTCGAAGCGGTCCGCGGCGCCCACCTGCCGCACTACAACCGCATCGACATCAGCCTGGACACCTTCCCCCAGACCGGCGGCACGACCACGTGCGAGTCCATGTGGATGGGCGCGCCCTGCGTCAGCCTGAAGGGTCCCGCCCCCTACGAGCGGCTGAGCTATTCGGTGCTGAGCAACCTGGGCCTCGCCGATCTCTGCGCGGACACGATCGAGGGCTACATCGAAGCCGCGGTGAAGCTGGGCAACGACCCTGCGCGGATCGCCGACCTGCGTGCGACCATGCGCGAGCGGATGCGCAACAGCCCGCTTGGCCACAGCACGGCCTGGGCGGCAGACTTCTACGACGCCGTGGAGACGGCTGTCCGGAACGGCTGACGCCCGGCGGCCGTCAGCTCAGCGCACCGCTTCGGTGCAGGGCGGCGTACCAGGCCACATAGCCGTCCCAGAATCCCGGCTCGTCCCATGTGGAGCCCCACTCCGCCTGGTCGTTCACGCGGACCAGCGGTTCGTCGAGCACGATCTGCTCGGACAGCTCGACGGGGCAGTCGCGGCCCAGGCGGACGCTGGCCTCCGCCGCCACGCGTTGCGCGAACTCGCCCTGGGGCGCGATCCAGCCGGAGGGGCGGGCGATACCGGGCTGCGCCTTGGGTCCCAATCGGTCGGCGATGTACTCGGCATAGGCCAGGGCCAGGCGGGGCGCCGCCAGGTGGTCCCGGACATAGCGGGGCGTGCGCACGTTCGGCGTCTGGCCGGCAAACCAGCTCTTGAACAGGTGCCAGCCGAACCGCCGTTCCTCGAGCGCACCATAGGGGCTGGGGATGACGAAGCGGCCGAAATCCAGGCCGGCGGCTCCCGTCCAGTAGTCGAACGCCTCCCGCGTCAGGGTCTTGGAGAGGCCGTAGGGCGTCACCGCCCCGGGCGCCTCGCCGCCGCCCTCCCCCGCCTCGAACACGCTTCCGGTCAGCACGACCAGCCGCCCGCCCGCCGCGCGCAACGCGTCCAGCACCGCCGGCGCGCCCGCCGCGTTGCGCGCCAGGGCGTCTATGGGATCGAACCCCGGCTCACGGTATCCGGTGATATGGGCGGCGTGGTGGGCCAGCACGTCGGGCCGAGCCCGGCGGATGTCCTCCAGCAGCCCCTCGGAGCCGAACGCCCGGCCGAAGGTCACCGTGGCGCAGCGCTCCAGGCGCTCGACCCGCGCCAGCCGCACGCCATCGTAGTCGGCCCGTTCGCGCAGCAACGGGGCGGCGACCTCAAACCCTGCGCTCGCCAGCGCCTCGGCAATCCACACGCCGGTGAACGAGCTGCCGCCGGTGAGCAGGACGCGGGCCGCCATGCCCTAGACGTGGTCCGGATAGCCGGCGTCGCGCGGCGAGATCAGCGCAGGCGTCGCCGGCCATTCGATCGCGAACGCCGGATCGTTCCAGCGGATGCCCGCCTCATGTCCCGGCCGGAACGCGGGCGCGATCTGGTAGACCACGTCGGTGTCCGGCTCCAACGTCAGGAAGCCGTGCGCCACGCCTTCCGGGATGAACAGGCCCATCAGGTTCTCGGCCGACAACTCGGCGGCGGTCCAGCTTCGAAAGGTGCGGCTGTCCGGGCGCAGGTCCACCGCGACGTCGAAGATGCGGCCGCGCGTCACACGCACCAGCTTGGTCTCGCCGTGAGGCGCGGGCCGATAATGCAACCCGCGCAAGGTGTGACGGTGGGAATTGCGCGAGACGCTGGTTTGGACAGGCTCGAACGGAACGCCGGCGGCGGCGAACTCGTCCGGGCAATGCAGGCGCGCGAACAGGCCGCGGTCGTCCCGGTGCGGCTCGGCCTCGACACGGACCACGCCCGCGATCTGGGTGGGCGCGAACCGCATCAGTCCAGGATCCGGGTAACCGGCGAGGCCACGACGAACCTGCCGCCCCAGTCGGCGATGAAGGCGAGCTGTCGGGTGATCTCGTCCTTGAGGTTCCAGGGCAGGATCAGGACGTAGTCCGGTCGCGAACCCTTCACCGCGTCCGGTGCGCGGATCGGCACGTGGCTGCCCGGCAGGTAGCGGTCCTGCTTGGCCGGATTGGCGTCGTAGGCTTCGAGGAGGTGGTCCGAGGTCACGCCGCAGTAGTTCAGGAAGGTGTTGCCCTTGGCGGCCGCCCCATAGGCCGCGATCGCCTTGCCCTCGTCCTTGGCGGTGGCCAGGAACGCGAGGAAGCTGGCGCGGACCGCCTCCACGCGGGCGGTGAACCCATCGTAGGTTTCCGGGCGGTGCAGCCCCGCCGCGGCCTCCGAGGCGCGGGCGGCGCGCAGGCCGTCGGTCTCCTCGTGGCCCGCCGCCTGGTGGCAGCAGAACAGCCGCAGCGAGCCACCGTGGGTGGGTAACCGCTCGACGTCGAACACCCGCAGCCGGTGGGCGGCCAGCACCTGTTCCACCGCCAGCAGCGACAGGTAGGAATAGTGCTCGTGGTAGATCGTATCGAACTGCACCTGCTCGATCAGGTTCAGCAGATGCGGGAATTCGAAGGTCAGCACGCCCTCGGCCTTCAGCACCTGGGGGAAGCCGGCCACGAAGGCGTTCAGGTCAGGGACGTGCGCCAGCACATTGTTGGCCGCCATCAGGTCTGCGCGGTCGCCGCGCGCGGCCAGGTTCCGACCCGTCTGTTCGTTGAAGAACACCACGTCCGTGCGCACGCCGATCGCCCGGGCCGCCTCTGCGGTATTGGCCGTGGGCTCGATGCCCAGCACCGGGATGTCCTTGGCCAGGAAGTGCTTCAGCAGATAGCCGTCATTGCTGGCGACCTCGACCACCAGCGACTCCGGCCCCAGGCCGAACCGCTCGGACATGGCCTCGGCATAGCGCCGCGCATGCTCCACCCAACCGGGCGAGTACGACGAGAAATAGGCGTAGCCCTCGTCGAAGATCGCCTCGGCCGGCACGTCGTGGTCGGCCTGCACCAGGAAGCAGGCGTCGCAGACCCGGGTGTGCAGCGGATAGACGGGCTCCTGGCCCGCCGCCAGTTGCTCGGGCGTGAGGTAGCTGTTGGCCAGCGGCTGGTCGCCCAGGTCCAGGAAGGTGCGGGCGAGCGGCGCGCGGCAGAAGCGGCAGAGGGGAGCGGGACTCATAGTCGGCCTTCGTAACCCTCGATCTGCTCCAGGCACAAGGCGAGCGCATCCTCGCCGGCGGCCTGGCGCCGATACCACTCCATGGTCAGCTGAACGGCCTCGGGCGCGTCGATCCGGCTCTCGAAGCCCAGCGCCGTCCGCGCAAGCGTCGCGTCGATCGCCAGCGTCTTCGCCTCCAGCGAGTCGGGATCCGGTTCGTGCCGCCAAGGCTGGCCGCCGAGCGCCTCGACCCCAAGGGTCGCAAGCTCGCCGACGCTGACCTGCGGGCCGCCAGGCCTGGGGCCGAAGTTCACCGCCCGGGGCGTGGACGGATCGGTCGCCAGCGCCTCGGCCAGCCGGAAGTAGCCGGCCAGGCAATCCAGCACATGCTGCCAGGGCCGCGTCGCTTCGGGGTGACGCAGCACCACGGCCTCGCCGCCGCGCGCCGCGCGGACGATATCGGCCACCAGCCGGTCGCGTGAGAAATCGCCCCCGCCGATGACGTTGCCGCCCCGCGCGGTCCCCACCGGAACGGACTGGAAATAGCTCTTCGCGAAGCTTTGGACGACGATCTCGGTCGCCGCCTTGGACGCGGAATAGGGGTCCTTGCCGCCGAGGTTGTCGCCCTCGACGAACGCACGGCCGGCGTCGTTGTTGGCGTAGACCTTGTCCGAGGTGATCACGAGCACCGCCTGCAGCGCGGCCTGATCGCGTAGCGCCTGCAACAGGTGGGCCGTGCCCATGATGTTGGTCTCGAACGTGCCGATCGGGTCCTCGACGGACGTGCGGACGATCGGCTGCGCCGCCATGTGCAGGACCAGGTCGAAGGCATGGCCGCCGAGCGCGGCGCCAACCGCAGCCGGATTGCGCAGGTCGACCAGCCGCGAGTCGATGCGGCGCTCCACCCCGGCCAGGGCGAACAGGGCCGGCGTCTGATCCGGCGGCAGCGCCAGGCCGGTGACCTTCGCGCCCATGTGGCTGAGCCAGATGGCCGCCCAGGAGCCCTTGAAGCCCGTCTGGCCGGTCAGCAGGACCCGCTTGTCGACCCAGAAGCCGGGGTTCACCGTCGCCACGGCGCCTCGCCGGACGCCCACAGCGCCTCTAGCTGGTTCTTGTCACGCAGGGTGTCCATGGCCGCCCAGAAGCCGTCGTGGCGATAGGCCATCAGCTCGCCGTCCGCGGCCAGGCCTTCCAGCGGCTCCTGCTCCCACACGGTGGCGTCGTCGGCGACCCGGCCCACCACCTTGGGGTCCAGGACGAAGAAGCCGCCATTGATCAGGCCATTGTCCCCCGGCGGCTTTTCGACGAACCGCTGAACCTGGCCGCCGTCGATCTCCAGCGCGCCATAGCGGCCCGGCGGCGCCACGGCCGTGATCGTCGCGTCCTTGCCATGCGCCCGGTGGAACTTCGCCAGCGCGGTCAGGTCCACGTCCGAGAGGCCATCGCCATAGGTCAGGAAGAAGGGTTCGGCCGGATCCAGGTAGGGCGCCACGCGCTTCAGGCGCCCGCCGGTCATGGTCGCCTCGCCGGTGTCCACCAGCGTCACCCGCCAGGGCTCGTGATTCGTCGCGTGGTACTCCACCGCGCCGCGCGCCAGGTCCACCGTCAGGTCGGCGTTGTGGAGGACATAATTGGCGAAGTACTCCTTCACCACATAGCCCTTGTAGCCCAGGCAGACGATGAAGTCGTTGAAGCCATGGCGGGAATACAGCTTCATGATGTGCCAGAGGATCGGCCGCCCACCGATCTCGATCATCGGCTTGGGCTTCAGGTGGCTCTCTTCCGAGATGCGCGTGCCGAGGCCGCCCGCCAGGATTACCGTCTTCATGCCTTGCCTTCTTGCGCGGCGCCCGCGCTTCGCAGTGCGTCTTAGCGGGTAAGCCGCCGATCCTGAAGCTGCTTGCGCGCAGCGCCGCGGCGCGGGATGGGAAGCCATGGCCGAAGCGCCCCTCGTGAATTTCGTCATCGCCGGCGTCCAGAAGGGCGGGACCACGGCGCTGTTCGACTATCTGCGTGACTACCCCGATATCGCCCTGCCCGACGTCAAGGAGCTGCACTTCTTCGACGACGACCGGCGCGACTGGATCCAACCCGACTACGCCGACTATCACGCCCGCTTCCCCGCGCCCGTCGCCCGGCCGTGCGGCGAGGCGACGCCCATCTACGCCTACTGGCCAAACAGCCTGGAACGGATCGCGGCCTACAATCCGGCCATGAAGCTGGTCGTCGTGCTCCGCGATCCCGTCCAGCGCGCCTGGTCGCACTGGCGGATGGAATATGCCCGAGGCGTCGAGAGCCATCCCTTCGCCTGGTGCATCCGGCAGGGCCGCCAGCGGCTGTTCGACGCCGATCCCTGGGGGCATCATCGCGAATATTCCTACGTCGAGCGCGGCTTCTACGGCGAACAGATGGAGCGCCTTTATCGGCTGTTCCCTCGCGCCCAGGTGCTGGTCCTGACCTCCGACGCCCTCCGCTCGGACCATGGGTCCGCCCTGGCCGCGGTACGCGCGTTCCTCGGCCTCGCGCCCGCCCCGGCGCCGTCCCGCCGCGAGGCGCATGTGGGGCGTGAGATGGACTATCCCTCCGCGCTGACGGACGGTGACGTCGATCACCTGCGCCAGGTCTACGCCGCCGATGCCGAACGGCTGGCGGCGCTGACCGGCGTCCGCTTCGGCTAGGCCTTGGTTTCGCCGCGCCGCCTGGCCAGGGTCGCCTCATGAACACCCCGACCCTCGCGGCCCTCGCCGCGCTCGGACTGGCCGCGACGCTGGCGCCCGCGGCGGTGGGCGCCCCCGGCCAGCCCGCCCTGTCCTTTCCCCTCGCCTGCGAGCTCGGCCGCACCTGCGAGATCCAGCACTACGTCGACCGCGACCCAGGCCCCGGCGCCCGCGACTACCGCTGCGGGCTGCAGACCTATGACAAGCACAACGGCATCGACATCCGTTTGCCCGACATGGCGGCCCAGCGCCGCGGCGTGGCCGTCCTTGCCGCGGCTGCGGGGCGGGTGGCGCGGCTGCGGGACGGCGTCGCCGACATCTCGGTGAAGGCGCCCGGCGCGCCCTCGGTCGCCAACCAGGAGTGCGGCAACGGCGTGGTCGTGGATCACGGCGGCGGCTGGGAGACCCAATACTGTCACATGGCCCGCGGCAGCATCTCGGTGAAGGTCGGGGACACCGTCGCCGCCGGCGCGCCGCTGGGACGCGTGGGCCTGTCGGGCAACACCGAATTCCCGCACCTGCACATGACCGTCCGGCATGCGGGGCAGGTGGTCGATCCGTTCGCGCCCGACATGAGCGCGCCCCAGGCTTGCGGCGCGCAACAGGGGCTCTGGACCGCCCAGGCGCGCGCCCGCATGACCTATCGCCCCGGGCTGGCGCTCAACGCGGGGTTCACCGACGCGCAGATCACCATGGGCGAGCTCGAGGCCGGCGGTTTGCGGCCCATGACCGCCGATGCGCCATGGCTGGTCGCCTACGTCCGGGCGATCTCGCTGCTCCCGGGTGACTCCGTCGAACTGGATGTGAAGGGCCCCGACGGCGCGAGCCTCGCCCACGACCGCGCCGCCCCGCTGCAACGCTGGCGCGCCCAGCAACTGACCTATGTGGGCAAGCGGCGGCCGCCCGGCGGTTGGCCAAAAGGGCGCTATATCGCCGACTACAAGGTGTGGCGCGCCGGCAAGGTCGCGGAAAGCCGGCGGTTCGAAATCCGGCTTTGAGGCCGCGAAGCCCCCGAGCGTGACAGGCGATGGAGGCGCCCTTAGGACTGCCGCATGGAATCGATCTTCCGGCAGGGCGTGGCGCACCAGAAGGCGGGACGCCTGGACGAGGCCGAGGCTTGCTATCGCCAGGTCATCGGGTGGCGGCCGGGCTGGGTGCTCGGCAACCTGGGCGCCATCCTGCGGATCACCGGCCGCCTGGACGAGGCCGAGGCCGTGCTGCGCGAGGCTGCGGCCGCCGACCCCGCCAACGCGCAGCCGCGCCACACCCTGGGCATGACCCTGCTGCAATCGGGCAAGTACGCGGAGGGCTGGGCCTACTACCAGGCCCGGCACCAGCTGCTGTCGCGGCCGACCGCGCCGTTCCCGGAGTGGCAAGGCGAGTCGCTCCGCGGAAAACGCATCCTGGTGGTGGCCGAGCAGGGACTGGGCGACCAGATCCTCTGGTCACGCTTCATACCGTTGCTGGTCGGACAGGCGGCGGAGGTGCGGCTGGCCGTCGCCCGGCCCCTGGTGCGGCTGTTCAGCCAGTTGCCGGCGCACGTCTTCAACGCCCAGAGCTTCGAGCACGAGAAGGTCGATGTCTGGGCCTCGCTGGGCGACGTGCCGCGTTGGCTGGGCGCAGGGCCGGACGACGCCCCCGCGCCGACCTTCAACGCCCCTGCGCCGTCCGGTCCACCCGCCGGCATTGGCCTGATGCTGCAGGGTGGCCCCCTCAACCCCAACCCCAGCCGGGTTCCGGGGCCGGCGATCGCCAAGGCGATCCGCGGTCTCCGCAAGTTCACGCCGCTGGATCCAGAGACCAGCGGCGCACGCGACTTCGCCGAGACGGCTGCGCTGATCGGCGGTCTCGATCGGGTGGTCAGCGTCGACACCTCGGTCGCCCACCTGGCGGGCGCGCTTGGGAAGCCCTGCACCGTCCTGCTGTCGCGACCGGCGATCGACTGGTACGCCAATTGGAAGGACGATCGGACGCCCTGGTATCCGTCGGTCCGCTCTATCCGGCAGCGCACCGCAGGTGACTGGGCCGGCGTCCTGGCGGACCTCGCGGGGGCGCTCGACACGCCACTGCGGAACCCTGCCACCGAGATGAACGATACGTGATCTGCCCGACACTTCTCGGCAGTAAAGCTTTGCACTAAGGTCGCCGACGTCAGCCAAGCTCTCCATGGCTGTGTCGCTTTGGCCGGGCAGTGGATCGCCATCCACCTGTCCGGCCGTCTGCGTTTTGGGCGCTACACTTCGATTGGCTGCCTTTTGGCCTGGAGGTTCAGCCAGGCTCGGCGATGGCCACGATGTCGTGGCGCGCCATCCACAGCAGCCCGCGCTCGATGAAATTCCGGCGTTGGGGGGCGAACAGCTCCCGCAACGCAGCCACCGGCGTCGGCCCATGCTGCATCAGGTGGGCGACGAGCCTGGCGACCTCCGCCGGCGCCGGGCGGTTGAAGCGGCTATACGAGGCCAGCGGCGCCGACAGTCGGGCCGCGGCGGCGTCCTCGCTCATCTCGGGGCGCAGGGTCACGATGTCATGTCGCGCCAGGGACCGCGACGGATAGCCGGCGAACAGGGTGAAGGGGTCCGGCGCATAGGGGTTCGTCCGGACGGCTGACCCCGCGGGGGCGGCGCGAAGCCGCTCGGCCTGGTCGGCCCACAACGCCTGATATTGCGGGATGATCGCCGACCAGTCGAAGATCTGGCGCGCCCGCGCTTGCGCCTGTTCGCCCTGGCGGCGGCGGAGGTCCGGGTCGGCGATCAGCGCGGTGATCGCGGCCTCGGCAGCGCCCAGATCGACCGCCGTGAACTGGCCCGCCGCGCCGACGTAGTTGTCATAGGAAAGCCAGGCGCTCGCGTACCAGTAGGCCAGGTCGCCGCCGAGGCCGGGCGACGGCGCGACGGTCGGGATCCGGAACCCGTCCACGCCGTGCCGGACGGTGTCCTTGTAGCCGTCCCAATCGCTGACCACCGACGGAAGGCCGGCGGCCATCGCCTCGATCGGCGTCAGGCCGAAGGTCTCCTGGATGTTGTCGGAGAAGCTGATGAAGAAGTCGGCGACCGACCAGATCGAGAACCGCGTGTCCACGCCCCGGCCATCGACCTCGCGGTACTGCACCGACGGGCACAGCTTGGCGGTCTCGGCATGGAAGACCCGGCCAGCCTCCTCGCTCTCGGCCCATCCGGAATTCACCCAATAGACGGTGCGGCCGCTGCTCCGCGCCGCCCGTTCCAAGGCCATGGCCATGAGGGCGGGGTTCATCTTGCCCTTGATGTTGAAGCGTCCGACGTAGAGCGCGACGATGGCGTCGTCGGGGATGTTCAACCGCTCGCGCCAGGCGCGACGGTGCTCCGGCGTGGTCGAGAAGTCGGCGGCGTTCACGCCGAGCGGAATGGTGACGCGCTGGAGTTCGGCGCGGCGCCGGGCGCCGTACTCCCGGCCCATGTAGTCGCGCATCAGGTCGAGCTGGGCGTCGACGGCGGCGCGCACGGCGCTCGACGTGCAGATCAGCGCGTCGTGGCCGTCGAGCGGTGCGATCAGCATGTCGCCGAGGATACGCATCACCCGGTCCGTCGCGGTCGTGTGGGTGATGCCGCAGAGGGCGTAGCGCCGCTCTCCGATTGCGTGTCGCAGCCAGGCTTCGCGCGGGAGGTCGGGTGTGGGGAGGTTCAGGACCCCGGGATCGGTGAGCTCGTGGCGACTGTGCTGCGCGATCCAGCGGACGGGTTTGGTCGGAGGCTCGATGCGCCGGACCAGATTGTTCAGTTCGTCGGTCGGGACGCCCGCCACGTTCCACAGGTGGAATCGGTCCACGTCGGCGTGCCGCAGGAAGCCGCGGAGAAAGCTTTCTCCGGCCGCGTGCCGGCCCAGCAGGCGCTCGCCGGACGTGTCGAAGCCATTGGTGTGGAGATAGATCGCCGCGTTCGACATGGGTCGCGCTCTTAGCGTGACGGAACGAGCCGGCGCAAAGAAAAAGGGCCGCCCCGAGGGGCGGCCCTTCTCAGATCGAAGTCGTAGTCCTTAGACGATGTTCGCAGAGCTGATGTCGTCGAGCGTGCGACCCACCAGAACCACCGCGTCGACCGAAGCGCCCGTGGCGTTGTCGGAGAAGACAACGACGTCGGTGCCGACTTGGACGACGTAGTACTCGGTCCCGGCCGAACCGCCGAAGAACGTATTCGCGCTGGCCAGGGCCGTCGCGTAGTCGGACGCCGAGCCGGCTTCCACGTAGTTGCCGGCAGAGCCAGCCGCCGAGTAGTCGAGACTGTCGGTCGACTGCCAATCCAGGACCTGGTCGAGCGTGCCAGCCGTGGTGCCGGAGTCGCCAGCGTGGATGACGAACACGTCGTCGCCATTGCCGCCGGTGAACTTGTCGGTGCCCGTGCCGCCGTCGAGGGTGTCGTTACCGTCACCGCCGAGGAGGGTGTTCGTGCCCGTCCCGCCGACGACGCTGTCGTCGCCGCCAGCCGCATCGACGTTGTCGGTGCCGTTGCCGGTGCTGATCACGTCGTTGCCTTCGCCGCCGTTCACCGAGTCGTTGCCCGAACCGGCCAGCAGGGTGTCATCGCCAGCGCCGCCTTGCAGGACGTCGTTGCCGTCGCCCGAGTTGGCGCTGTCGTTGCCGTCACCCAGGGTGATGACGTCGTTGCCCGTGCCGCCCGTAACCACGTCGTTACCAGCGCCGACGTCGATGCTGTTGTTGCCAGCCGAGTCGGTCACGGTGTCGTCGCCACCACCGGCGAGGACGGAGTCGTTGCCGTCGCCGCTGCTGATGCTGTTGTTGCCTTCGCCGCCATCGATCGTGTCGTTGCCGCTCAGGCCCACGATGGTGTCGTTGCCGTCACCGCCCGACAGGCTATCGGCGCCCGACGTGGTGGACGAGGTATCGCCACCCGTGATGCTGTCGTTGCCGAGGTCGCCGCTGACCGTGTTGCCTTGCGTGCCCGAGGCCGTGAGGGTGTCGTCGCCCGCGCCGCCAAGGATGGTGACATGCCCCGTCGCCGAGATGATGTCGTTGCCCGCGTTGCCGTGGATGAAGCCGTCGACAGTCGTCGTGGCGATCGTATCGGCGCCGGCGCCGCCCAGGATCGAAACCGAGCCGCTGGCGCCCGTGGCGGTGATGGAGTCGTTGCCGTCGCCACCGTCGATCGTGTCGCTGCCGCTGGCGGAGGTGATGGTGTCCGCGCCGCCCTCGCCATAGGCTTGGTCGGAGCCGGCGCCCGTCACGATCCGGTCGTTGCCGGAGTTGCCGTTCAGGAAGTCAGCGCCCGCACCGCCGTTGACGGTGTCGTCGCCTTGGCCGCCCAGCAGGGTGTTGGCTTCGGTCGACGAGGACGAGATCAGGTCGTTGCCGAGGTTGCCTTGAGCGAAGTTCACGCCCACGCCAACGTCGATCGTGTCGTTGCCCTGGCCGCCATAGACGGTATCGGCGCCCGAACTACCGTTCAGCGTGTCGTCGCCTTGGTTGCCCTGGAGCAGGTCGGCGCTCGCGCCGCCGTCCAGAAGGTCGGAGCCCGCACCGCCGTACAGCGCATCGCCAGCGCCGCCCGTCGTCGTCGTGTCGGCGCCCGTCGTACCCACGAACAGCGTCGAGCTATCCGGGAAGATCGGGCTTTCGCCGGTGAAGCCAACCGAGTCGAAGGTCACGGCCTTGCCGGTCAGGCCGGAAATCAGCGTGATCGAAGGGCCGGCCGTGGTGGTCGCGGCGTTGTAGCGAACGGTCGTGATGTTCGCGCGTTCACCGGTTTGGCCGAAGACGAGGTTGTCGCTCGCCTGGCTGAACGACGCGGCCTGCGCGTCGGTGATGGTTTCAAAGAAAAAAGTCGCCATTAGTCTCTCCAGTCTGTGTCACATCGAACCCCTGGAACGCGTGACCCCCATCCCCGATGGAGCGCCCCAGCGGTCCACTACCCCAAGCGCCATAGCATGGCTGCGGCGTAGGTTAGACGAGCCCGAGGGGAGAGGTATCGGAAGCCCGACAATTACGCAACACCAAAACGCCCTTGGGAATTCACGGTAAAAGGGTGTTGCGCAGGCGCCTCTACTCTTCCCGGAAGGCGTCTTCCAGGGTGGCGGTAATCGGCGAAATCAGGAAGCCCATGACCGATCGTTCGCCTGTGACGATGAGCGCCTGGGCCGGCATGCCGGGGGTCATCTGGACCCCCTTCTTCAGCTTCTTGAGCTCGCCGATCGGGATGCGCAGGTCCACGCGGTAGTAGGACGCGCCATTCTTTTCGTTGGTCATCCGGTCGGCCGAGACCACGTCCACGGTGGCGTTGAGCGAATCACTGAACCGCTGGTTCAGGCCCGTCAGCTTCACCCGGGCCTTCATGCCCTTGTGCACCTCGTCGACGTCCTCGGGCTTGATCATCGCGGTCACGGTCAGCGGCGTGCCCGATGGCACCACGTCCATCATCGGCTCGCCCCCGCCGACCACGCCGCCGACGGTGAATTGGGTGAGGTTGAACACGAAGCCGTCCACCGGCGAGCGCACCACGGTCGAATCCAGGGACTGGCGAGCCGTCGTCAGCCGCGGGATCACGTCCGCCAGCTTCGCCTGGCTGTCCCTCAGCCCCTCGGCCGCCTGGCTTTCGCGCTCGTCCCTTACGGAGTTGAGTTGCAGGCGGGTCTCGCCCATCTGCTGCTTCAGCCGCGCGACCTCGGCCAAGAGCTGGCCTTCACGGCCCTTCAGTTCGGCCAGGCTGCGCTCGTACCTGAGGATCAGGGTCTTGGGCGCATAGCCCTGCGCGTTGAGCTTGCGATAGCCAGCCAGCTCCTCGTCGGTCAGCCGTTGTTGCTCGTCGATCGACTCGATCTGCGCCTGCTGCCCCTGCACCTGGGTCTGCTGCTGCTCGATGCGCTGCATGAGCACGGCCGATTGGCTCTGGAAAAGCTGCTGGCGGGTCGTGAACAGGAACTGCTGGTCGCGAATCAGGGTGGCCACGGCCGGATCGGCCATGCGGGCGTTCAGCTCGGCCGGCATTTCCAGCGAACTCTTGCCCAGCGCCTCGGCGGTGAAGCGCGCGTTTTGCGCCAGCAGGGTGTCGTACTGGTTCTGCATCACCGCGACGCCGGCCCGCGCCTCGACGTCGTTGAACAGCAGCAAGGGTTGGCCGGCCCGGACATGCTGCCCCTCGCCGACCAGGATCTGCTTCACGACCCCGACCTCCTTGTGGCGCAGGGTCTTGCGCATGGAGTCGGCGCGCACCTCGGCCATGGCCGTGATGCCGGTGCTGAGCTGGCTGACCGAGGCCCAGAGGCCCAGGCCGATGACGAAGGCGCCGATCACACCCGCGCCCACCACCATCGGGCGCCGCAGCCGCTGCTGCAGCTCGACGGGCATCGTCTCCTGCTCGTCGCTGCCGAAGGCCGGCGCGACGTAGTTCCGGCGAACGGGGGTCAGATCCAGTTTCATCGGGCGCCTTCCACCGCGCGCACCTCAGCCGGCTGCGCAGGCTTGACCAGCCGCGCCATGACCTGGTCGCGTGGGCCGAACAGCTCCACCCGCCCGTCGCGCAGGACCAGCATCTTGTCGGCGGCCCGGAACACCCCGGGCTTGTGCGAGATGATCACCACCGTCGCGCCGTTCGCCTTCATCGCGTCGATCGCCCGCATCAGCGCCTCTTCGCCCTCGGCGTCGAGGTTGGCGTTCGGCTCGTCCAACACCACGAAGGCGGGATTTCCGAGCACCGTACGGGCAAGGCCGACGCGCTGCCGCTGGCCGGCGGAGAGCACGACGCCGCCTTCGCCCACCTCGGTATCGTAGCCCTTGGGCATGCGCAGGATCAGGTCGTGGACGCCGGCAAGCTGAGCGGCCGCAACCACTTCCTCATCGGTCACGCCTGGCCGGAACCGGGCGATGTTGTTGCGCACGCTGCCGCCGAACAACTCGGTGTCCTGTGGCAGGTAGCCCACGTACTTGCCGAAATCCGCACGGTCCCAACTGAACACATCGGCCCCGTCCAGGCGCACAACGCCGTTCATCGGCTTCCAGATGCCGACCAGCAGGCGGGCCAGCGTCGACTTGCCTGCGCCGGACGGGCCGATGACGCCCAGCACCTCGTTCGGCTCCAGGGAGAAGTTGACGTTGGTCAGCACCAGCCGCTGGACGCCGAACGGCGCGAAGTTGATGCCCTCCGCCGACAGCTTGCCCAGCGGCCGCGGCAGGGCAGTCGCGGTCGTCGGCGGCTCGGCGCCGGCCAGCAGCGTGTTCAGGCGTTCGAAGGCCCGGTACATATTGTTCAGCGGATCCCAGGCGCCGACGATCTTCTCGATCGGCTGCAAGGCGCGACTGGCCAGGATCATGTTGGCGAACAGCATCCCCGAATGGATGTTGCCCTTCATGATCAGGTACGCGCCGATGGCCACGATCAGCACCTGCATGCCCATGCGCACGCCCTTGATCAGGTCGGTGTACAGATTGGACTGCTCGGCTGCGGCGGCGCCGCGTTCGATGGTCACCGCACGGTGACGGGCCCAGGCCTGGCCGATGGTGGGCAGCATGCCCATGGCGCGGACGACCTCGCCATTGCGCAAGGCGGCGTCCGTGAAGCCATAGCTTCGCAACGCGGCGTCGTTCGCGTCCTTGAGCGCCGACTGCGTCGCGCGGGCCTGCGCCACGGCAAGCGCAAGCAGGATCACCGCGCCGAGGACCGTGATGACCCCCACCAGCGGATCAATGACGAACAGGACGATCACGAACACCGGGATCCACGGCACGTCCATGAAGGCGGCGGCCGCCACGCCGGTCAGCGTCTGGCGGAACTGGTCGAGGTCGCGCAACGCCTGCGCCCGCGCACCCCAGTTGCCGCGGACGGCCGCGTCGAAGAGCGCCGTGAACACCCGGCCGGAAACGCGCTGGTCCAGCGCCACGCCGTAGTTGATCAGGATGCGGGCGCGCAGGTCGTCAATCGCTCCGGAAACGGCGAACACGAACAGCGTCACCAGCGTCAGCATCCAGAGCGTGGCCTGGTTCTGGCTGACCATCACGCGGCCATAGATCTGATAGGTGTAGAGCGGCAGGGCCAGGTACAGCAGGTTCGAAACCAGGCTGAAACCGAACGCCACCACCGCGGGCTTGTAGCCCTCGCGCAGCGCACGCCCGAGCACGTTGTCAGGCAGGTCCGTGAGGAAGGTAAGGAATTTCATTGCGCTTAAGCCGTGCCGCCAGACTTTGCGACCTGATACATCAAACCGCGTCGAAAGTGGTGAACGCGCGTAAACTTCGCGCGCCGCTGCCCGTGATCGGGACATGGAACCGAAGGCGCGCGTAGTTGCGCGGACGATCCCCCCTTGTCAATGCCGCCAAACATTCGCCCGCCCATGCTAAGAATCGCTCGAACGGACCCCGCGCCCGAAGGAGCCCTGATGCCGCGGATCGCCATCGTCGGCAGCTGCATAACCCGCGATCTGTGGCCAATCCGTGGCGGCGGCGCCCAAGCTTTGCTGTACGTTTCGCGGACCAGCTTGCCGGGACTTCTGTCGGCGCCGCTTGAGGACTTCCGCCCCTCGCGGGCGCTGCCGGGCGATCTGCATCTGCATGAACACAGGGCTCTCCTCGGCGATCTGCGCAAGACGGCGCTTTCGACCCTGGTCGCCTATCGCCCGAGCCACGTCATCTTCGACTTCATCGACGAACGGTTCGACCTGCTCGCGACGGGCGAGGTGCTCGTTTCCGATAGCGGCGAGATGCGCCGCAGCGGCTATCGGACGCAGAGCGCGCTGGCCGGCGCACGGACCATCCCGCGACTCTCCGACGCGAGCGAGCGGCTGTGGCTGGAGGCTGCGGCAGAGTTCGCCGCCGTCGTGCGGGCCACGCCGCTCGCCCGGGCCGAGCTGATCCTGCACAGCGCACGATGGGCGGATCGTCAACGCCTGCCGGATGGACAGGTCTCTCCGATCGAGAACGTCGAGATCCTTGCCCGGCGGGCCGCTGATATCGGCGACTACAATGCGCTGCTCGCCCGCCAGGAAGCTGCCTTCGAGGCGCTGATGCCGCCGATGGCCCGGGTCGAAGCCGACGCCTTTCGCCTGGCGGACGCCACCCACCGCTGGGGGCTCAGCCCTTTCCACTATGTGCCGGAATACTACGACGAGGTGCGCAGGCAGCTTTCGGCGTCGGGTCTGGCCCGGGCGTTCAGCGACCCGCCCGCCGCGCCCAGTGCTCCAGCGGCGTGACGCCCCGGCGGACCAGGCCCGGCCGAGTGGCGATGTAGGCCGCCGTGGGGAACCCGGGCCGCGCCTCGGCGACCGTCCAGGCCCCTCCACGCAGATAATCGACCAACGGATGCACGCCGGCCGGCAGGTCGGCGCCACGCGCCTCGACATAGGCCGGCAGGTCGAACCAGGGGCTGGGGCTCGCGCGCTCGACACCTCCGAAGGCGAGGAAATGCGTGAGGGGCTCCCTGTCCGGGGCCGCGCCCGGCTGCTGGTCCAGGTACCACTGCGGCTCGAAGAGCGGATGCGGCGACAGGCCGGCCTTCCAGCCGGCGGACAGGTAGTGAACCAGCGGCGCCTGCCCGGCGGTGTCCGGCGCCTGCTTCAGGTACCAGGCCGGATCGAACAGCGGGTGCGGGCTCAGGCCCAGGCGCCCGCCCTCGCGCAGGTAATGCGCCAA
The DNA here is from genome assembly GCA_036383735.1 of Phenylobacterium sp. GTDB lineage: Bacteria > Pseudomonadota > Alphaproteobacteria > Caulobacterales > Caulobacteraceae > Phenylobacterium. Next base: position 21,758 of record DASVNS010000395.1, read on the forward strand.
TGGCGTGTCGCCGGGCTCCAGCACCGGCGCCTGGGCGAGGTAGTGGGGCGGATCGAAAGCCGGGTGTGGCGACATCCCGCGCGCCGCGCCCACCCGAACATAATGCTCCAGCGGCGTGACGCCGGTCGCCGCCAGCTCCGCGGCGTTTTCGCGCGCATACCAGGCCGCATGGAACAGCGGCCCCGGATCGCGCCCTTCGCGGCCGCCGGTGATCAGGTAGTGGACCAGCGGCGGAATGCGCGCGGTCGCGACGTCGCCGTAGGTCGCCAGGTACCAGGCCTGGTCCAGGGGCGTCGCCGGCGCCGCGGCCGGGTCGGCCGCGCGACGCACATAGGCGAGGATGTTTCGCAACTCGCCCAGCGGACCGCCCCTGCCCTGCCAGACGCCGCTGCGGGCAATGACCGCCGCCTGGCCGGGCCAGCCCAGACGCGCGAGCAGGCGATCCAGCAGGCGGCTCGGCCGATTGTGGCGGCGAAGCGAGCCTGCGCCTCGCGCCCGGAACACGGCCAGCGCCTGGTCACGCAGCCGCGCTTCCAGCTCCGCCCGGGCGGCCAGCGATTCGGTGAGCGCCAGGGTCAGCTCCGTACGCGTCAGGGCCTCGCGGACCTGCGCCTGCTGGGCCAGCCGGTGCGCGCCGGCGAAGTCACGGCTGAGCCGGGCCACCTTCGCCGTCACGGCGCGGGCCTTGTCGAGCATCGCCGCCTGGGCGGCCTGGGGGTTTGGAGCGGCCTCGAGCCCAGCGTTCGCCGGTGTCACGGACCTTCGTGTTCGAGCCATTCTTGGAAGCTGCCGCGCCCGGAGGCGAAGGGGTTGGGGAACGCCGCCTGCAGGTCGGCGCGTTCGCGATAGAGCACCCGCTCGCTCTTGGCGATGGGCCGGCCATCTTCATAGGCCCCGAAGGCCCACCACCGCTCGGGGATCGCGGGGTCCGTGGCCGCCGTCACCTGGCGCTTGTACCAGGCCCAGATCTCATAGACCGGGAAGTTCTTGCCGGCGTAGCGCTTGGTCATGGCGTCGCCGATCGCCCCCAGCTTGGTGAAGTGCCAGAAGCGCAGCGGCGCGCCATTGACGGTGATCGCCCCGTCCTTGCCCACAGCCACGGTGCGGGTGGACAGGTTCCAGCTGGCGACGTTGTAGCCGGGGTCGCGGATCACCTTCACGCTGTCGAACAGCGCGGGCACGTGGTCGCACCAGCGCTGGTCCACGAAGAGGCCGTTGGGCATGTCGTCGTAGCAATAGGACAGCAGCCGGTCGTTCCACCACCTGGCGAACCGCGCGCCTTCGCCGGTCGTGCGGATGGCCACGAAGCCCAGGTTGAAGATGCCGGTACGGGAGGCCGACAGGTCGTTGTCCAGGATCGCGGCGTGGTCCTCGTTCGGGTCGATCAGGTGCGGGGTGAGCAGGATGTCGTTCTGCCCCAGCCAGTCTTCCAGCGGCGCCAGGGTCCCGAGCGCCGCCGTGTCGGGATCCATGTAGATCACCGCGTCGAAGCCCCAGCCGCAGGCCTGATGGATGAACGGACCCTTCACCGCCGTGCAGACCTCGACCACGTCGTGCTTGAAGAGCCAGCTCTGGAAGTCGGGAATGCCCAGGTCGTCGGCCCAGACCAGCCGGTCGAACGGCTCGGCCGCCGGATCGAAGGCGAAACCCTCCGGCGGCCGGTCGGTGATCAGCGCCGCCAATTCCCAGTCCGGATGGTGCTGGCGCAGCGTCTGGAACAGCACCCGGGCGCGGTTCAGGTACGAGAAGGTGAAGCTGGAATAGCAGAGGATCTTCATGCGCGTGCCGTGCCGGGGAGGTCCAGGGTGAGCGCGCTGTAGCGCAGGTCATAGTGTACGCGAGCGCGACGCGCGCGACCGAGATCCAGCACCGCGCCGCTTTCGAAGGCGGCGGTCAGCGCCGCTTCGTCCAGCACGCAGCCGTGGCCGGTCTCGGTCACGAACGCGGCCACATTGCCGCTGTCCGGCCCGGTGATCACCGCGCAGCCGGCGGACACCGCCTCATAGGCCACGAACGAGAAGGTCTCGCGGCACAGCGGCCAGACCAGCACGGCGTCGATCTCGGCCGCTTGCAGGGCGTCGCGCATGGCCATGGGGCTGCCCTCGTCCGCCCGAACGGCCTGGAAGCTGGCCGGCAGGTTGGCGTCGCCGCGGGCGCCAAGGTGGTGGAACTCATAGCGTGGGTCGTCGCCGAACCGCGTCGCCAGGGCGCGGAAGATCGGCCAGCCTTTGTGCGCGACCGGAAAACCCGCGTAGGCGATCCGCAGCGGACGGTTCGAAGCGACCGGCGGCGCAGGCTCGCGCTCGACCAGGATCGCGTGCGGCAGGACCACGGCGCCGGCGGCGGGCAGGTCGGTCGACGCCCTCCAGAGGTCCAGCGTCGCCGCGGACGGGGCCGCGATGGTCAGGCTAAGCCGCTCGAACAGCCGGGCGTGCTCCGCCAGGTGCCGGCCTCGCCAGGGGCCATAGATGCAGATGCCGCAGGCGGCGCTGTCCGGCGGCGGGGCTCCGCAGTCCTCCACGTCGTCGCGGAGCAGGTGGAACCCTGCGCAGAGGCTCGCGAAGTCGTGGAGCCAGAAGACGCCCGCCCTCAAGCCGAAGGCTTCGAGGATGTCCGCCGTTTCGTCGGCGGCATGCCCCAGCAGGCTGTGGATCGCGAAGCTGCGCCCTTCGTCCGAAGCCGCCGTCCGGGCCAGCACCCGGGCTATGGCGCGAGGCGTGAACCGGCCGACGGCCTGGCCGTTCCAGACCACGCCCAGAACGCCGGGATCGGCGGCGGTTCGGACCACCGGCCAGGGCCGCGACGCATAGAGGTGCAGATGGTCGCGCCCAAGCTCGGCGAGCCGCGCCGCCTCGCGGCCGATGGCAGATTGCAGGCCGCCCAGGTTGGCGGCGTAGTTGTCGTGGCTGAAGGTGACGTGCACCCGCGCCAGGCCGCCACGCGACACCTTGAGCGCCCCGGCCAGATCGCCCTCGGGGGCTGCGGCGTCGACAGCGACGGGAAGGCGCTCATCGATAGGCTTGAGGTTGGAGATGACGTCGTAACGGAAACCCTGCGGCGGCTCGGCGAACACGGCGCGGGGCCGGCCATTGCTGATCCAGTGGACAAGCGGGTTGGCGCCAGAGGCGGCCACCTCGGGAAAGGCCTCCAGGTAAGCGCTCACCGAAAACTCCGCCGACGGGTCACGGCCCTCGCGCCAGCCATAGGTCATGAAGTGGTCGAGGGGATCGGCGCCCACCTCGCCCACGTCGGGATAGGTGCGCAGATAGAAGCCTGAGTCGAAGGCCCCCGCCGCGATCGCGTGATCCGGCAGCAGCCGGCGCAGGCGTCCGCGCAGGCGCATCGGAACGGCGGCGGCCAACAGACGCTTCACGCCACCAACTCGCCGCTCATGGCGCTGTAGGCAAGGTCGAAGAGCACCGCCCCGCGCCGCCCCCGGCCAAGCGCGAGGATATCCCCGGACGCAAAAGCCTCGGCCAGGCTCGTCTCGTCCTCCAGCACCCGCCCCATCGCCGGATCGGCGGCGAAGGCGGCGACGTTGCCGCTGTCGGGGCCGGTCAGCACGGCGGCGCCCGCGGCGGCGGCCTCATAGGCGGTGAAGGAAAACGTCTCGCGGCAAAGGGGCCAGATCAGCGCGGCGTCAGCCTCGAGCGCTTCCAGCGTCTCCTGCATGGCGCGCGGCCGCTCGGCGGTGACCACCACCTTGTGAAAGGCCGCCGGCGCCGTCGGATCGGGCGCGCCCCCCAGGTGCAGGAACTCGTACCGGGCATCGTCCTCGAACCGCCGGGCGAGGTCGCGGAACACCGGCCAGCCCTTCAGCGCCGTCGGCATGCCCAGATAGGCCAGCCGGAACGGCCGCTCGGCCGAGGCTCGCCGGTCGGCTCCGCGCTCCAGCAGGCGCGCGTGCGGGACGACCACCGTCGCCGCGGCCGGCAGGTCGCCGTGCGCCCGCCAGAATTCCAGCGTGGTATTGGAGGGCGCCACGACAGTGATCGCCAGCCGCTCGAACAGCCGGCGATGGGCCTCGGTGTGCCGCGCCCGCTGGGGTCCATAGGCGCAGACCCCGCAGGCGGCGCTCTCGAGCGGCGGCGCAGCGCAATCCTCGACGTCGTTGCGCAGCAGGTGGAAGCCCACGCAGAGGCTGGCGAAGTCGTGCAGCCAGAAGAACCCTTCGCGCATGCCGGCCGCGATCAGGATGTCCGCAGTGGCGTCGGCCCCGTGGCCGAGCAGGCTGTGGATGGCGAAACTGCGCGCGCCCTCGCCTGCGCCGGACCGGGCCAGGGCGTCGCGAACGGCTTCGGGGGCGAAGACGCCCAGCCGTCGGCCATTCAGCAGCACGCCCAGCGGACCGGGCTCACCGGGCGCACGGACCGCCGGCCAGATCACCGCCGGATAGAGGTGCAGGTGATCCACGCCCCTGGCCGTGAACTGCTCCGCCTCGCGCCGGACGCAGAACTGCAGGCCGCCGGAGTGCTCGGCGTAGTTGTCGTGGCTGAGCGTGACATGCAGGTCGCGCAGCTTGCCCAAGGCCGCCGCCAGCCGGCCAGGCGGATCGGCGCGCAGCCGGGCCGACGCCGCCACCGCGCTGGCGATCCGCGTCTCCACCGGCTTCAGCCGGGCGATCACGTCATAGCGGAAGCCCAGTTCGTGTCGCGCGACGCGCCCCTCCGTGCGGCCCGCCACCAGATAGTGGGCGAACGGGTTCAGGTTCGCGGCGGCGACATCGGGGTTGGCGTCGAGATAGTCGCGCACCGAGAACCGGGCGTTGGGATCGCGATCTTCCAGCCAGCCGGTGCGGATGAAGTGCTCCAGCGGAGCCATGCCCGAGGCGGCCACGTCGGGATTGAGCGCCAGGTAGAAGGCCGGGTCGAATTCGGCGGCGACGGCCGCATGCTGCTCGGGGGTCAGCGGAACGGCTGCGGCGCGGCGGCCCTTCTGCCCAGGCTCGGGGCCGGCCGACGCGGCGAAGCTCTCGAAGCTCCAGGGCGCGGGCGCCCAGTCGACCTGGCCGAAGTAGCTGGCCGCGTGGCGCGACGGCGCGATGTCCCGGCCCTCATGCCGTCCCTGGGCCAGGAAGTGCGAAAACGGCTCGATCCCCTGCGCCGCCACGTCGGGATTGGCGGCGAGATAGCCCTCGACGGAAAACCACGGCGCCGGATCGCGTCCCTCGCGCCACCCCGTCATCCGATAGTGCCACAGCGGGCCGATGTCGGCCGGCAGGTCGGCATAGGTCGTACGGTAGAATTCAGGATCGAACGCCGGGGCGATCACCCGGTGCGCTTCCGCGGACGGCGGGCGTTCGTCAGCTTGGGCCGTCACGGCCATGGAGTTCCGGTTCCTGCGATCAGCGGCGCGGGCTGGTGTGCAACAGTTGGCCGAACCGTTCAACCTTGGCCGGAGCGTCAACGCGATCAACCGCTTGCCGCGACGCGCCCTGCCCCGTACCACCACCCCCGACATGAGCCGCCAACCCGCCCCGCCGCGCGCCAGCCGCACCGCCTATCTGGTGCTGGGCATGCACCGTTCGGGAACCTCGGCGGTGACCCAGTTGCTGGCGCTGGCCGGCGCCGAGTTGCCGGCCAATGTGATGCCCGGCGACGAGCACAACGCCAAGGGCTACTTCGAGCCCTGGAAGATCGCGACCTTCAACGACGAGCGGTTGCGGGCGGCGGGCTCGGCCTGGGACGACCCGTTCGCCTATCCCTACCGGCCCCTGCCCGACGACGAGGAACAGGCGTGGCTGGAGCGCGCCTCGGCGCTCTTCGATGCGGAGTTTCGGGGCGCTGCCTGGCCGCTGATGAAGGATCCGCGCGCCACGGTGCTGCTGCCCATGTGGCGCAAGGTGATGGCCGCCAAGGGTGTAGAGGCTCGCTGCGTGATCCCGGTCCGCCACCCCCTGGCCGTGGCCGGGTCGCTGCGCCGCCGCGACGGCTTCGCCGACGAGAAGTCGGTCCTGGTCTGGAGCGCCTACATGCTGGCGGCCGAGGCCTATACCCGCGACCTGCCGCGGGCCTTCGTCGGCTACGACGCCCTGCTCTCCGACTGGCGGGGCGAGGTGGCGCGGATCGAGGCCGCGCACGGCGCGCCATTGCCTGAGCTGACCGCCGAGGCGGCCAAGGCGGTCGATGGGTTCCTGACCACCGACCTGCGCCACAATGCGGTGAGCGATGGCCTGAAGGCCCTGGGCTGGGCTGGCGAGATCGCGCGCGACATCTTCCGCTGGTTCGAGGCCAAGGCGGCGGGCGGGGCCCCCGACATCGCCCTGCTGGACCAGGCGGCCGCGCGGCTGGCGGACCGCGCCCGCGAGATGGGCGCGCTGATCTCGTCGACCACCCGGGACCTGGCCGCGGTGCGCGCCGAGTTGATGGACGTCCGGTCCCGTCTGGCCGTGGCCGAGGCATTCGGGGCCGAGGCCAGGGCCGACATCTCGCGCCTGGAACAAGGGTGGCGGTCGGCTCAGGGCCTGCTGGACGAAATCGACGGCGAGCTCGACGCCGCCCTCGCCGAAGAGTGACCTACCGGATCCAGCGCAGGCGCGGGTCGATGGCCACATAGAGCACGCCGGTGATCGCCGCGACGTCCAGCAGGTACAGGTAGCGGTAGTCGCAGGCGATCGAGATCGCGAAGAAGCTGGCGGTGAAGCCCAGGGCGCCCGCCATCAATCCGGCGATCGCCAGGTCGGCGGGATCGCGCCGCATCAGCAGGAAGATCCCGACTGCCACCGCGAGGGCGGCGAACGCCAGGTGCGACATCGCCGGGGTATCCATGAACCAGGTCGCGTAGTTGAAGAGCCGCAGGTCGTCGCGGCTGTGGCGGACCGGCATCTTCAACGCCGCCAGGGCCTGCGGCGGCCCCTCGACGCCCACCGACAGCGGCAGGCAGTGGTCGATGACGGGCGTACCCAGCACCTGGTGGAACGCCAGCGCGCGGACGTGGAGGTAGAGGCGCGGATCCCGGGTCACCAGGTCCAGCCATTCGGCGCGCAGGACGGCCGACGGCACGCGGCCCAGCAACTGCGACAGCATGGGATCCGACCCAAGGGTGTCGATGCGCTCCGGCGAATAGACCTGTGCGGCGTGGGCGCGGAGGTAGGCGCCGGCGGCGGGGACGGCGCGATCGATATGCGGCGTGGGCCGGCCACGGTCGAGGGCGGAGGCGGCCAGCAGGTCGAAGGTCTGCAGGATCCGCACACCCTTGCCGCCGGCGCTGTCCGGCGCCCCGGCGCCCTGCGGCTGGGCCACGGCGCTCAGCAGGACGGTGAGCGCGGCGACGCC
>DASVNS010000396.1:0-6694 GCA_036383735.1 Phenylobacterium sp.
TAGGTCGTAGTGCCGATTTAGGGATTCCGCTGAATCGGGAGTTCTGATTCAAGGCTGCTTTTTGGAGGCGGTCTTGGAAGGCGAAGTTCTTCGCGACGATCAGTGGGATCGGATCAAACCGTTTGTTCCTGGCGGGCTGAAGGGTAAGCGCGGTCCTCGCAGCAACGGCCGGCGTTTCCTGGACGCGCTGTTGTGGATGGCGCGCTCAGGCGGACGGTGGCGGGACCTGCCGGAGCGGTTCGGTCCCTATCAGACGGTCAAGCGGCGCTACTATCGCTGGATCGAGATGGGGGTGCTGGACCGGGTGTTCGAGGCGGTGGCCGCGGAACCCGATCTGGAATGGGCGATGCTGGACGCCACCGTCATCCGGGCCCACGCCCAAGCCGCCGGAGCGCGGCGAAAAAGGGGGGACCGGACGCCCAGGCGCTTGGCCGCTCTCGCGGCGGCTTCGGAACCAAGCTGCATGTCTGCGTAGACGCCCTCGGCCTGCCTGTCCGCCTCAGGCTTGGACCTGGCCAGCAGAACGATATGGCCCCGGCCTGCGAGTTGACCGATGGCGTCGCCGCCGAATACGTCATCGCCGACAAGGCCTACGACGCCGATCGCCTCTACCAGAAGGTCATCGACCAGGGCGGCGATCCCGTCGTCCCACCCAGGCGACACCGAAAACGCCAGCACGCCTACGACAAGGCCATCTACAAGGAGAGAAATCGCGTCGAGCGTTTCTTCAGCCGTATCAAGCACTGCCGCCGCATCGCCACCCGATACGACAAGCTCGCCGAGACCTTCATGGGCTTCGTCAAGCTCGCCTGCATCATGCTCTGGCTCAAATAGCTAAATCGGCACTACAACCTAGGCCGCCAGGCCCGCCGCCTGGATCAGGTCGCGCACCTGGCGCATCTGGTCGGGAGCGTTGGCCAGTTCCACGCGGGTCTCGTCCATCTTGAACAGCTTCAACGCCTCGGCCCGGGCCCGGTTGGCGGCGGGGCCGAGCGGCGCGTTCTCGCCCGAAGCCAGCTTCAGCAGCAACATCAACCGGTGGACCAGGGGGGCGTTGGCGCGCGCGACGGTCTGCGACAGCCGCGCCTGCGCCTCGACGTGGCCGCCGATGTCGCCCAGCTTCTCCTGGATTGGGTGGAAGTCCTCGGCCACCAGGCCGCAGCGACCGACGGCGCGATGCAGGGCGGCCAGTTGGCCCAGCCGGGCGCCAGGGTTCTCGTCGCCCCCGGTCATTTCCTTCTCGAAGCGCAGCGAGGCGATGACCGCCTTCAGCCAACCGCCCGCCTGGCGCTTGTTGGCGGCTCCGATGATGTTCTCGGTGAGCCAGATCAGGGCTTCGACCTCCTGGTGCGACGTCATGCTGGAACCCAGGTAGGCCTCGACGAAATCGCCGGTCACCAGCATCTTCGAGCGCGCCACGAACGCCGACTGCACCTCTTCCAGCGGCAGGAGCTTGCCCGCCGCCGCCGTGAGCGACATGGCCAGGGCGCGCAGCACGTCGATCTCGCGCGCCGCCTCGCCGGGGCAGAGCCGACGCGGCCCCACCAGCTCGCGCAGGATCCGCCGACCGATGGCCGCGCGCGTATCCTGGAAATTTTCTCCGCTCAGCCATTCCGCCAGGCGCACGGCGATCGGCGACAGCTGCGGCATGACCTTGGCCACCGACGCCTCGACCTGGATCAGCTGTTCGACGGAGTCATAGGCGGCCAGCCGGGTCATGGCGGCCAGGTTGGCGCCCAGGTCGCGCCCCTTGCCCAACAGGTCGGTGATGCCGGGCTTGGCTTCCAGGATCTCGGCCAGCGGCTGCTGGATGGTGCTGAGCGCCAGGCCCCGGGCCGGGCCGGAGGCGGGCGCGGCGTCGGCAAGGTCGATCAGGCGGGTGACCTTGTCCGACCAGTTGCTGGCCGCCGCGATGGAGGCGGCCACACCGGCGCCCAGCAGGTATCCACGCTCGGGGTCGTGGGCCAGGCGCTCGGCCGCGGCGCTGAAGCCTTCCTTGTCGACGTTGGGCAGCGTGCCCTTGCGGGCGTCCTTCATCAACCGCTCGACCGCGCGCTCGATCAGGCTGTGGAAGACCCGCATGAGCTCGTGCACCGACATCGATCGGGCATGCGCCTCGGGCACGGCGATCTTCTGCACGGCGTGTTGCAGGTCGACGCCGGACGCCTCCAGCTTTTCGACCAGGTCCGGGCGGTGCAGCAGTTCGAAGGGAGTGGCGTTGTTGCGCTCGAGCCAGGTTTCCAGCAGCCGGCCGATGCGTTCGCGCGCATGCAGGGTATAGAGGTCTTGCGGGGTGACGCAGAGCGGCTGAACCTCGGCTTGCGGCTTGGACTTGGTCTGGACGTCTGCGGCGCCCAGTTTCTGGATCACCACCGATTGGAATTCGCGGCTCTCCTCGTCGAAGACCTCCTTGGTCACCTTCACGGCGGCCATGCGGCCCTCGGCCATCAGTTCCTGGGCGGTCGTCAGCGCGCCCGCGCGGTTCTCGGTGGCGAGGTTCAAGGTCCAGGGGGCGCCGGGCGCCTTCCGGACAAAGACCTCGAAGTGCACGCTTGAACCATTCATCTACGCATCCCCCGCACGGGATCCACGTTCTCTCAAACAGCTTAAGGCCACGTTGACTTTGTTTGCCGTTCCGCCGGCCCCATTGAGGCCACTGTGAAGGCTCAATAGTTTTCCCTGCTTCGGTAAAGGAGAGTTCCACCTCAGATGGCGAAGATCACCTTGGTCGACGATGACGAAAATATCGTCACGTCCGTCAGCCTGGCGCTCGAGAGCCACGGCCACACCGTGAAGGCCTACTACGACGGGGCCGCCGGGCTGGCCGCGCTCGAGAACGATCCGCCGGACGTGGCGATCCTCGACGTCAAGATGCCGCGCATGGACGGCATGGAGGTGCTGCGCCGCCTGCGTCGCACCCAGGAGACGCCGGTCATCATCCTCACCTCGAAGGACGAGGAGATCGACGAGATCCTCGGGTTCAACCTCGGGGCCGACGACTACATCCACAAGCCGTTCAGCCAGCGCCTGCTGATCGAGCGGGTGAAGGCCGTGCTGCGCCGCTCGGGCCGTGGCGAGCCCGAGGAAACGCCGGGCTCGCCGGCAGCGGCCGAGGCTGCGGCCCGGGCCTTGAAGCGCGGCAAGCTGACCCTGGACCCGGCGCGGCACGAGAGCCTGTGGGAAGGCAAGCCGGTGAAGCTCACCGTCACCGAGTTCCTGCTGCTGCAGTCGCTGGCCCAGCGCCCCGGGTTCGTGAAGAGCCGCGACAACCTGATGGACGCGGCCTACGACGATCAGGTCTATGTCGATGACCGCACGATCGACAGCCACATCAAGCGCATGCGGAAGAAGTTCCGCGAGGTGGATCCTGAGTTCGACGCGATCGAAACGCTCTATGGCGTCGGCTACCGCTACCGGGAGTCCTGACCCGGCGGCGAGCGACGCGGCGGGCTCGGGCCAGGCGCGGGTGCGGCGAGCGCGGATTCGCGGCCTGCCGGGTTCACGCCTCGGGCGGCTGATCCTTGCGCTGAACCTGCTCGGCCTGGCGGTGCTGATCGTCGGCGCCCTGGTGCTCAACGAGCTGCGCCAGGGCCTGGTGAACGCCCGGATCGACAGCTTGTCGACCCAGGGCGAGCTGATCGCCAGCATCCTGAACCAGGCCGCCACCATCGGCGAACCCGAACCTGCCATGGACGCGGCGTTGGCCACCGAGCTGCTGCAGACGCTTTCCAATCCGCGGGCCCAGCGGGCGCGGCTGTTCGACAGCCACGGGCGCCTCGTGGCCGACAGCGACTGGATGGCCGATGCCGTCGAGCGGCGCGAGTTGCCGCCGGCGCGCGGGCGTGACGCCGCGGGCGAAGGCTTCGACCTGATGCCCCACGCCGCGCGGCCCACCCGCAGCCAGGTCGAGGCGACCCTGGCTCGTGAAGTGGGCGTGGCGCTGCAAGGGCGCCGATGGGCCGGCATGCGCCAGAGCGAGGGCGGCCGGCGCGTGGTCTCGGTCTCGATCCCGATCCAGCATGTGCGCGCCGTGCTGGGCGTGGTGACGCTCGAAGCCAGCGACGTGGACGCCATCATCGCCCAGGAGCGGCGGGCCCTCATCCCCTTCATCCTGATCGCGATCTCGGTGACGGTGGCCTCGTCGCTGCTGCTGAACAGCCTGGTGGCCCAACCGGTGCTGCGAATGGCGCGGGCCGCCGATCAGGTCCGCCAGGCGCGGGCGCGGGCGATTTCGCTGCCGGATCTGGCCCGCCGCGACGACGAGGTCGGCGACCTCACCCGCAGCCTGGAGGCCATGACCCATTCGCTCTCGGAGCGGATGGACGCCATCGAGAGCTTCGCCGCCGACGTGGCCCACGAGATCCGCAACCCGCTGACGTCGCTGCGTTCCGCGGTCGAGACCCTGGACCTGGTCAGCGATCCCGCTGCCCGCGCGCGGCTGCTGAACGTGCTCAAGAACGACGTCCAGCGGTTGGACCGGCTGGTCACCGACATCTCCAACGCCTCGCGCCTTGACGCCGAGCTGTCGCGCGACCGCCCCCGGATCGTCGACCTGGGCAAGCTCATCGGCGACATCGTGGGGCTCTACCGGGCGACCGCGAAGCCGGGCGACGTGCAGGTGAGTTTCACGCCGCACCAGGGCATGGAAGCCGTCACCGTGCTGGGCCGCGAAGGGCCGCTCGGCCAGATCCTGCGCAACCTGATCGACAACGCCCGGTCGTTCAGCCCGTCCGGCGACACGGTTCACGTGGGCCTGGTGCGGGTGAAGGGCGAGGCGATCGTCACGGTCTCCGACCACGGTCCCGGCATCCCGCCCGAAAACCTCGAGACGGTGTTCGAGCGGTTCTACACGTCGCGGCCGAAGGGCGCGGCGTTCGGGGGCAACTCCGGCCTCGGGCTCTCCATCGCCCGCCAGATCGCCGCAGCCCACGGCGGCGGGCTGCGCGCCGAGAACCGCACCGGCGCCGAGGGGCGGGTGCTGGGCGCGATGTTCATCCTCACGCTGCCGGAGGTGGGAGCTTGAAACCCGGACCATCGAGCGGCGTGTCCCGCCTGCGGGAGGAGCCATGATCCGCCATGCGGGGCTGATCGCGCGGCGGATCGACGGGCTGTGGCGCGGCGTGCTGATCGAGGGGCCGTCGGGCTCGGGCAAGTCGGACCTGGCGCTGCGGGCGCTGGACCAGGGGTTCCGCCTGGTCGCCGACGACCGGGTGCTGGTCTGGACCTCGCAGGGGCGGCTCTACGGGCGGGCGCCGGAGACGCTGCTGGGCCTGGTCGAGGTGCGGGGGATCGGGGTCGCCGAGGTTGCGCCGGTCGGGTTCTGCGAGATCGGCTTGCTGGCGCGGATCGAGCCTCCCGAACGGATGCCGGAACCTGCAACCGAGACGGTTCTGGGGATATCGGTGCCACTTGTGGCGGTGTCCGCCTTCGAAAGCTCGGCGCCTGCGAAACTAAGCCGCGCGATGGAGACGTTTGACGCGGCGCACAGGAGGCGTATCTAGCTCGGCTCGCCCCTCTCCTTGGGCGCCGTCACGGGTGGGGATACCCTTGGATTGTCGGGCATGATCGGCCTCGTGATCGTTACTCACGGCCGTCTGGCGCAAGAATTCGTCTATGCGATGGAGCACGTGGTCGGGCCGCAGACCTCCGTGGAGGCCATCTGCATCGGCCCCGAGGACGACATGGAGCGGCGCCGCCAGGATATCCTCGCCGCCTGCGGGCGGGTGGAGTCGGGCGCCGGCGTGGTCCTGCTCACCGACATGTTCGGCGGCACCCCGTCGAACCTGGCCATCTCGGTGATGGAGCAGACCAAGGCCGAGGTCATCGCCGGCCTCAACCTGCCCATGCTGATCAAGCTCGCCAGCCTCCGGAACCGGGTCAGCCTCGAAGATGCTGTTGCCGCGGCGCAGGAAGCCGGGCGAAAGTACATCTCCGTCGCGTCGTACGTCCTGGCCGGAGAGAAGTAGCTGAGCGAAGCCAACCGCACCGTCGAGATCGTCAACAAACGGGGGCTGCACGCTCGCGCCTCGGCGAAATTCGTGAAGCTGGCCGCCGCCTTCGACGCGGAGGTCAAGGTCTCCAAGGACGGCCAGACCGTCGACGCCCGCTCCATCATGGGCCTGATGATGCTGGCCGCCGCCCCCGGCTGCTGCATCGACATCGAAGCCGCCGGCGACCAGGCCCACGAGGCGGTCCACGCCCTGGCCGAACTCGTCGCCGCCCGCTTCGAAGAGGACGAGTAGGCGTCCCTAACCCAGTTCCTCCCCCTGCGGGGGAGGTGTCGCCAACGGCGACGGAGGGGGCGAAGGAATGAGCGGAAGCCCCCTCAGTCGGCATTCGCCGACAGCTCCCCCGAAGGGGAGCAATTGGTCGCGCCTTACGTCTTCAGCCGCCAACCCGTCCTGAAGATCCAGCTCACGGCCGCCAGGCACACGGCCAGGAAGCCCAGGGTGGCCGCCAGGCTGACGCCCACGCCCACGTCCGAGACGCCGTAGAAGCTCCAGCGGAAGCCGCTCACCAGATAGACCACCGGGTTGAACAGCGCGATCGTGCGCCAGGCGCCGGGCAGCATGTCGATGGAATAGAAGCTGCCGCCCAGGAAGGTCAGCGGGGTGATCACCAGGGTCGGGATGATCGACAGCTTCTCCCAGCCGTCGGCCCAGATGCCGGTCAGGAACCCGAACAGGCTGAAGGT
>DASVNS010000397.1:0-3055 GCA_036383735.1 Phenylobacterium sp.
AACGGCAGTGGTGGAACGTTCCGGCGAAATACGCCAAGGCGCAACAGATCGCGGACGATGAGCGCCGACGCTCGACTGAAGCGGCCACGGCGGGTGGCGCACGCGCCCATAACAACCGTTTCGACGCCATGCGTCACGCCGAGTGGTCGCGCCGAATGGCAACTGAGATCGATCCGATCTCAGCGCGGGTGTTCGGGGCGGCACACGAACTGGAAGGTGCGATGCCATCGCCGCAAACCCTCCAGACCTGGGGCGCGCCGAGATGGCTCCGGGAGGTCGCCCAAGCCCGTGATTGGCATGACCAGCCCGAGGCCGAAGCCCTGATGGATGTGCGCAACAATGCTGAAGGGAGGCGCGCGGCTGCTGAAGGGCGAGCGATCAACCCGGCGAACCTCCAGGTTGGCCTTGACCAGCCTGTCGCCGGCAACCCAGCCTATCCACGGGCGCGCCCGCGGGGCGCAGGTCCGGGGCGACGATAAAGGCATTGCCACGGCCGGGTTTTAATGTTCCCGTTGCGTTCCAAGACAGATGGGGCCGTTCTCTATGGATCTTTCGACGGATGCGCAGCCTTGGCCATAACCGAGGGCGCAATGGCTCTACCGCTGGCGCGTCTAGGGCGTTTCCTTTGGGGCGCGTTTCTAGGTCTCATCGCCTTGCTCGTCCTCGGCCTATTGGTCGTGCTCGGCGCTTGGCTGGCCTCTTCACTAGTGGACGCCGCCACTGGCGATGGGCCGAAGACGGTGCGGGCGCTCACAGTGTCGGGGCAGGAGGTCGCGAGGGTTGACGCCTCGGACGTGGGGATCAGCAACGGCAGCTTGGATGTGCGGATGACCTGCCGCGGCGCCTGCGACGACATCAAGATCGAGCCGGGGGTCGACGATGCGCGCGTTCGTTTGTTGAATCGCGCCGGCCGTTGCATGGCGTGTGGCGGCGATACGCGCTGGAAGCTCATGCCCGACCGTTCGGCCGCGCTGGCGGTGGGACGAGTCGACAATGGTGGGTACCGGTGAACGCCCCGGCACGCACGGCGCCGGCCCGCGGAAAGCTGGACGCGTTCCGCTGGGGTTTCGTGGTCGGGTTCGTGGCGCCTGTCGCGGCGCCGCTCTTCCTCTGGGGCGCGCTCAAGCTGTCGATCCCTGGTCTGGAGGCGCCGGCGTTCAACGTCGAGCTGGTGTCGGCGGGCGCCGATGTCAGCCTCCACGGCGGAACGCGGGTGGTGATGGCGAATGAGCGGGGCGCGATCACACAGACCTGTCGTGAAGAATGCGACGATCTGCGCGCGCGCGAGAACAGCGGCGACAATGCCTATTCGGTCCGCGTTCTGGATCGTTCGGGCGCGTGCGTCGCCTGCAGCCCGGCCGGCGTCTACGTCACGAACGGCTATGGCGCGCCGCTTACGACGTTCGTCGTTGGCGGGAAAAGAAAACTAACCGTCCGCTGGAAGTGACGGCGCTCGCGCGGCGCGCGGAGACGCCGTTCCCCTTCATGAGGCCGCCTTCGGGCGGCCTTTTCATTTTCGGAGCCTCAAACATGGCGATCAACACCTACGCCCAGCTGCAGGCTGCGGCGGCGAACTGGCTTGTGCGCGGAGATCTCACCGCGCGCATTCCGGAGTTCATCAGCCTCGCCGAGGCTCGGCTGAACCGCGTGCTGAGGACCCGACTGGCCGAGACCGAGGTTGCGCTGTCGGTGGCGAGCGGGACGCGGACGATACCGCTGCCTGCAGGGTTCACCGAGCCGCTCCGGGTCTGGATCGAGAAGGCGGGAGAGCGGATCGAACTGCCGTTCATCGAGGCCAGCCTCTTGGGCGCGTCGTCGCTGCGCGGAGAACCCGGCGCGTGGACGGTGGATGGGCCGAACCTGGCCTTCGACCGGCCTTGCGACCAGGACTACGCGCTGACGCTCAGGATGCTGCGGGCCTTTGCGCTGTCGGACGTGGCCCCGACCAACGGCCTGCTGGCCGACGCGCCTGACATCTATCTTTTCGCCACGTTGAGCGAGGCGGGACCGTTCCTGCGCGATGCCGAACTGGCCGGCGCCTATGAGAGCAAGCTCGACCGGGCGATCGACGAACTGAACGCCAAGGACGCGCGCAGCCGGGCGCCACGGCGGCTGAGCACCGAGTTGCCCGACCTGATCCTGGAGCGGCGAGCATGACGCTGCTGCCCGTCGGGCCCGGCGTTCCTGAGGCTGTGCGCGCGGTGCTGAAATCGTTTCACGACGCGCTGAGCGCGTTGATCGCGCCGGGCGCGCCGACGCCGCTGTTCGCCGTGGCCGCCGCGGGCCTGCCGCCGGCGGCTGCCTATTCCCAGACCCTGGTGCTCGTCACCGACCTCAACATCCTCGCCCACTCGGACGGGGCCCATTGGATCCGCCAAGACACGGGAGCCGTGATCGTCTGATGCCTTCTTCCTGGACTTCATCGCTGCGGCTGGAACAGCAGTTCACCGGCGAGAACATCAACACCTGGGGCGACCGACTGAACGCCGCGCTTCGCCACACGGACTATGCGCTGGCCGGCTGGCTCACTAAGCCGCTGACCGGACCCGCCACGCTGACGACCGTGAACGGCGTGGACGACGAAGCGCGGGCGGCGACGATCAAGTTCACCGGCGGGGCGGGGCCGTTCGTCGTCACCCTGCCGGCGGTGAGCAAGACCTACCTGGTCTGGAACGCCTGCGCCGGCGCAGTGACGCTGACCACGGGCGTCGGGGCGACCGTCACCGTGGACCCAGGCGACATCGTGTGGGCGGCGTGCGACGGCAGCACCGTGCAGACGCCGGGCTACGGCGGCGCGTCGATCAAGGACTGGGTGTCGAGCGTCGCCTGGTCGTACAACGCCGGGAACCTGCCCGCGCAGACCGGCAACGCCGGCAAGTTCGTCCGCACGGACGGGACAAGCGCCAGTTGGCAGCCCCTCTCGACCGCCGATCTCACCGACTATGCGAGCGCCGTGAAGGGCCTCGCCCTGGCCTTCGCCATAGCGCTTTAGGAGACATGAACCATGGCCGTAACGCCGAACAGTATTGTGACGCCGCAAGGCGTGAGGTCGAAC
>DASVNS010000398.1:0-4594 GCA_036383735.1 Phenylobacterium sp.
CGACGACATGCGCGACCAGACGCGCGGCGAGTACGGCGGCCTCGGCATCGAAGTCACCAGCGAGGACGGCGTGGTCAAGGTGATCTCGCCGATGGATGGCACGCCCGCGTCCAAGGCCGGCGTGAAGGCCGGCGACTACATTACGGCGGTGAACGGCGAGAGCGTGCTCGGCCTGAGCGTCACCGACGCGGTGAAGCAGATGCGCGGCCGCCCGGGCGAGACCGTCACCCTGACCATAGCCCGCGAGAAGTCGGATCCGTTCGACGTGAAGCTGGTGCGTGAGGTGATCAAGCCGAAGTCGGCCACCGCACGCGTGGACGGCGACAATATCATTCTGCGCATCGGCAGCTTCAACGAGAAGACCACCGACGAGGCGGAACAGGCGTTCGCTGAGGCGCACGCCAAGAACCCCAAGGCCAAGGGCCTGATCCTCGACCTGCGCAACAATCCGGGCGGCCTGCTCGATCAGGCGGTGGGCGTGTCGGACCTGTTCCTCGAAAGCGGTGAGATCGTCTCGCAGCGGGGCCGCGATCCCCGTGACGTCGAGCGCTACAACGCCCGCACCGGCGACATGACGAACGGCATGCCGATGGTTGTGCTGATCAACTCGGGCTCGGCCTCGGCGGCGGAGATCGTCGCGGGCGCCCTGCAGGATCGCAAGCGCGCGGAGCTTGTCGGCACGACCAGCTTTGGCAAGGGCTCGGTCCAGACCGTGATCCCGCTGCGCGGCGGCATCGACGGCGCGCTCAAGCTGACCACGGCCCGCTACTACACCCCCTCCGGGCGCTCCATCCAGAAGACCGGGATCGAGCCGAACCTCGAGGTCGCCCTGACGCGCGACGAAGCCCAGATCATCGCCAATCGCAGCTATCAGTTCTCGGAAGCCAGCTTCAAGAACGCGCTGAACGCCGACGAGGGCAAGGTGCGCCGCGGCGCCCACGAGCCGGCCGAAGCCCCCCCGGAAGGCTTCGACGAGAAGAAGGACTTCCAGGTCGCCCGCGCCGAGGATGTGCTGCGCTACGGCTCCGTGGCGGCCACGCCCAAGCTGCCGAAGCCGACCGCGCGGCTGGCCGAGATCGTCTCCAAGGCCAGGGTGGCCGCGGTGAAGCCGCCCGAAAGCTCGCAGAAGTAGGCCTCGCGCCGCAGACTGTGCGGAAAGGACGGTCCGCAGGGTCCGCCCTTTTTCGTGGAATGGCAGGGGCAGACGCCAAAGCGGCGTCCGGGCGTATTGGCGCGAATTGAGATCGCGTTAACTATGATCGGCGAGCCTGCCTCCGGAGGAGTCTGCTGCCTTGGCCACCATCGCCCTTCCGAATTTCAAGGCCCCCAAGGTCGATCTGGGCGCCATCCTGAAGAGCCCTGCGACCGGCCTGGCCGGCGCGGGCGTGTTGTTTGCGGGCGCGATCGTCGCCCTGGTCAACCTGCTGGGACCCCTGGGCGCGGGACCCGATCATGTTCGTATCCCACTCGATGCGCCGCTGAGCTCGGCGCCCGTTGGCTGGCGGGAAGCGCTCAAGCCCGGTCAAGGGGCGGCTCACATCTACAACGACGTCGTGCGCCTGTCCGAGCGCCCGCTCGCGCCTGGAGCGGCGGAGCATTTCAGCGGCCCTGACGCCCCGGGCACGCCGCCGATGGCCGGGACGGCGTTGGCGACTGCGCCGATCGCCGGCTTCTATGCGCCTGGCCCAGGCGGCCCGCTCCCGATCATCGCCCAGGATGGCCGAACGCCCGCCCAGGCCTATGCACGCCCGTTCAAGTCCAACGGTCGGCCCAAGGTCGCCCTGGTCCTGGGCGGACTGGGCCTGAACGGCCGCACCACCCGGCTGGCGATCGAGACCCTGCGGCCGGAGATCACCCTCTCGTTCAGTGTGTACGCCCAGGGCCTGCAGGGCTGGATCGACATGGCCCGCGCTCACGGCCACGAGGTCTTGCTCGAGACGCCGATGGAGCCGGTGGACTATCCCGAAAACGACCCCGGCCCCTACACCCTGATGGCGGCCGGCCAGCCGCCCGAGACCGTCAAGAAGCTGGAGTGGATCCTGTCGCGGGCGACCGGCTACTTCGGGCTGACCAACTACCTGGGCTCCCGCTTCCTCGCCAGCGATCCGGCCTATGGCGCCTTCGCCAGCTCGGTGAAAGGTCGGGGGCTGGCGTTCATCGACGACGGATCGGCCGCCCGTCGCGGCGGCGGCATGGCGCGCGCCACGGCGGAACGGGTGATCGACGACAAGCTGTCGGGTCCCGCCATCGACCAACAACTGCTGGCGCTCGAAGGCGGCGCCTTGC
This sequence comes from Phenylobacterium sp., assembly GCA_036383735.1. Lineage (GTDB taxonomy): Bacteria > Pseudomonadota > Alphaproteobacteria > Caulobacterales > Caulobacteraceae > Phenylobacterium. The sequence continues at coordinate 2,287 of DASVNS010000398.1, forward strand.
AGCGCGGGCAAGCGCTCGGATCCGCCTTCGCCTATCCCGTAACCCTCGAGAAGGTCGCGTCCTGGGCCAATGAGGTGGAGCAAAGGGGCTATCAGCTCGCTCCCGCCTCGGCCCTTACGAGCCGGAAATGACCGACCTTCCTGAATACCGCCCGAACGTGGGCGTCGTCCTGTTCCATCCCGATGGCCGGGTCTGGCTGGGCCGCCGCGCCCATACGCCGGGATCGCACAACTGGCAGTTCCCGCAAGGGGGCGTCGATGCGGGCGAAGACCTCGAGACCGCTGCGCGCCGTGAACTCGCCGAGGAGACCGGCGCCGTTACGGTCAGCTATCTCGGTCGCACCGACGGCTGGATCGTCTATGACTTCCCCGCCGACGTCTCCGGCCCAAAGTCCACGCGAGGCTTCAGGGGCCAGAAACAGGCCTGGTTCGCCTTCCGATTCGACGGCTCCGAGCACGAGTTCGACTTGGCCGCGCACCACGAGCCGGAGTTCGACGCGTGGCGCTGGGGCTACCTGGCCGAGGCTCCTGAGCTGATCGTGCCTTTCAAACGAGCGGTCTACGAAACCGTCGCCCACGCTTTCGCGCCGTTCGCTGCGACCAAAAGCCCGGTCGCTTGAATTCATACGGGCGTTCCACAGGGAACGAGCTAGACTGTCCGTCCGAGACAGCTCGGGGGGAGCGAGTTTCCGATGCCGACGGTCGTGATGACGCACGGCGCCTTTTGTGGCGGCTGGGCCTTCGACGTGTTCCGCGCGCCGTTCGAGGCGCAGGGCTGGACGGTCCTGACACCTGACCTGCCCGGCCACGGCGTAGGCGGCTCGGTGGCGGGCCTTTCGATGGCCGACTACGCCAAGAGCGTCGTCAAGCTGTGCGCCGGGTTGCCGGAACCGCCGGTGTTGCTGGGTCACTCCATGGGCGGGCTCGTCTGCCAGCTGGCGGCCAAGTCTGCGCGGGCGCAGGCCCTGGTGCTTCTCGCGCCTTCCGCCCCCTGGGGCATCCCCGGCTCCTCCATCGAGGAGGCGGTCACCGCTTTCGGCGTTCATCTGGTCGATCCGTTCTGGTCGGGCGCGGTCTCGCCCGACCATCACCTGATGCGTCATCACACCCTGGATCGGACGCCGAAGGCTGTCCGCGACCCAGTCCTGAAGCGTCTCGTGCCCGAAAGCGGCCGGGCGGTGCGCGAAGTTCTGAACTGGTGGCTTGATCCGTTCATGACCACCAGCGTGGGCGCCGGCCCCTTGTCCATGCCGTCGTTGCTCCTGGGCGGCGACCGCGACGTGGTGCATCCCGCCGCCACTGTGCGTCAGACCGCTCAACGGATCGGTGGGGAGTTCCGCGCGATGCCCGGGATGAGCCACTGGCTGATCGGCGAAGAGGGCTGGGAAGATGTGGCCGAGGCGGCCCTGGGCTGGCTTGGAAACCGGGTGCAGCTCGCCGCCTGAACGGGGGCGCCCCAGATTCCGGCCGACACCTTACGTCTGCGCGGATTTCCGCCGCAGCGCCCAGCGCACCAGACCCACCGCCGCGATCCCGGCCCAGGCGCTTTCCATGACGGTGGCGGACAGGTTGAAGTCGGCCGTGACCAGGCCCCAAAGGATCAGGCAGGCGCCGACCAGGTTGCAGACGAGGGCGATCGGCTTCGTGGAGTCGAGCTTGCCCAGCGCCGCCCCTGCATAGGCGAACAGGATGACGAGGACGCCGAGAAGGCCCGCGGCGTCCGTCAGGCTCATCAGAACGTGCGTTCCTGGTACTGCAGCGTGCCCAGGTCGAACTTGGCGTTCACCTGGCTGTCGTCGGGCTTGCGCACCGTCGAGAAGTTCAGGCCGATGGACTGGCTCGCCGTGAGGTATTCCCAGGACCGGCGCACCCGCTTCAGACCGTCCGGGTCCTGCGGCTGGGTGTAGTTGGCCGTGGGGTCGAGGGGCGGCTGGCGGGTGAAGGACCAGACGTTCAGCGCCTTGGCGATGTCGGTGTCCGCGCCGGTCGGGTAGTGCAGCTCGACATTGCAGACCGTCTTGTTGGAGCCCGAGGGGAAGACGATGACCTGATAGGCCTTGTTTTCCGTCCCGAAAGCCTTGGCCCAGGTCTGGTCGCGGCGGTTCAGCTTGAACCCGCTGGACTTGGCGATGTCTTCCACCTTCTGTCCACGGACCGCGGGGAGGCAGACCTTCTCGAGAACCTGGATGGCTTCGAAGCCGTAGCCGCTGGTCGGCAGGGTAGGCGGCGGAGGCGCCGGCTCGGCCGGAGCCGCGACAGGGGCTGCCGCAGCAGGGGCTTCTGCGGCCGGAGCGGGAGCCGGGGCCGGT
>DASVNS010000399.1:0-2067 GCA_036383735.1 Phenylobacterium sp.
CTGGCCGGCGGGCGCGGCGGCGGCCAGGCCGCCGGTGCTCGTCGAACTGTTCACGGCCCAGGGCTGTGGAACCTGCAACGAGGCCAACGGCTATTTCGGCAAGCTCGCCGAGCGGCCGGGCGTGCTCGCCCTCACCTATTCGGTGGACTACTGGGACTACCTGGGCTGGACCGACACCTTCGCCAAGCCGGAGTATGCCGAGCGCCAGAAGGCCTATGTCACCCGCCTGAAACTGCGCGAGCCCTACACGCCGCAGGTGGTGGTCGACGGCCGCGAGGAAGCCCAGGGCCTGAAGACGTCCGAGGTCGACCGTCTGGTCCGCGCCGCTGCGGCCGCGCCGCGCGATCCGCCGGACATGCGGTTCGTCGGCGCCCGCCGCGTGGACGTGGGGTCAGGCCGGATCGCCCGCGGGGGCGCCGAGGTATGGCTGATCCGCTACGACCCCCGCGCGGTCGAGGTGGCCGTGAAGGCTGGCGACAACCGCGGCGAGACGGTGATCCAGAAGAACGTGGTGCGCGAGATCCGCCGCCTGGGCGCCTGGCGCGGCAGGCCCCAGGCCTACCGCCTGCCGCCCGAGGCCGAAGACGGGCTCAAGACCGTCGTGATCGTGCAGGCTCCGCGCGGGGGCCGCATCATCGCGGTGGCTGAGCCGACGGCCTGACGCCCGCGCAAGACGGCGGCAAATACAGCAAAGCCCGCGCGGCTGGAGAGAGACCGCGCGGGCAACGCTTTGGGAAGTTCAGGTAGGAGTGTCGGTTGGCCAACCGCCGATCCAGGGGGGCTGGGGGGGCTGTTCAGGATCCGGGACCGACACGTCTCTGACCAACCGACCATCGCAATATCGGAGCCTGATCAGGCGGGCGATGGACCGAAATAAGGTCTTTTCTGGGCGGGAACGCGACCGTGGCGACAACCATTCGACTGTGGCGCGACGCAGAAATTTCGGACAGGCTCGACAGTCATGGCAATCGACCCGAGCTACGCCGCCCCGCGCCAGGCCGGCGCGTTCTTCGAACGGCGCGAGTTGGAGCGCTTGTTGCGGCTCTACGGCCGTATGGTCGCCGCCGGCGAATGGCGCGACTACGGCATGGACGGCCTGCGGGACCGCGCCGTCTTCTCGGTCTTCCGCCGAAGCGCGGAAGCGCCGCTCTATCGGATAGAGAAACACCCGTCGCTGGCGCGCAAGCAGGGCGAGTGGGCGATTGTCGGTGAAGGCGGCCACATCCTGCGCCGCGGCCACGAGCTGGAACAGGTGCTCCGCTTCTTCGACAAGGGCCGGTTCTCGGTGGTGGGATAGGCGGCTCGGAAGTTCCTCGCCCGCTGGGAAAGGTGTCGCCCGGGTGGAAACCCCGTCGGTCGGCGTTCGCCCACAGCTCCCCCGGCGGAAGGCAATTGAAAACCCCGGCGGGTGAGCGCCGGGGTTTCGTCGTTCCAGGCGGCGGCGCCGTTAGCGGCGGTCGCCGAACAGGCGGAGCAGGAACATGAACAGGTTGACGAAGTCCAGGTAGAGGCTGAGCGCGCCGTAGTTGGTGGCGACACCCATGGCCGCCTGGTCCCCGCCCAGCTCGTAGTAGGTCATCTTCAGGCGCTGGGTGTCGTAGGCGATGAGGCCCGCGAACACGAGCACGCCGATGATGTTGATGATGAAGGCCAGCATCCCGCTGCCGAGGAACATGTTCACCAGCATGGCGATCATCAGGCCGAAGGCGCCGATGATCAGGAAGCTGCCCATGGGCGAGAGGTCCTTCTTGGTGGTGTAGCCCACCAAGCTCAGGCCGCCGAAGGCCGTCGCCGTGATCAGGAAGGTCTGGAAGATCGAGGCGCCGGTGTACATCAGCGTGATCGCGCCCAGGCTGGCGCCCAGTAGCGTGACGATGGTCCAGTAGTAGATCCCGGAGGTGCGGTGCGTGGCGTTCTTCATGCCGAAGGCGCCGAACAGAACCACCGCCAGCGGGCCGAAGGCCACGATGTAGCCCAGCACGGTATAGCCCACGAGACGGCCGTCGGTCGTGACGCGGTACAGCAGTTGCTGCACCGGCTCGACCTGGCCGGTGACGTAGGCCAGCA
>DASVNS010000400.1:0-4499 GCA_036383735.1 Phenylobacterium sp.
TCGAAACCGGCGCCACAGGAACCGGCCGCCGCACGGATCAAGCCAAGCAGATGGTGGGTCAGGCCGGCCAGGCGCTGAAGGCCGAGGCGCAATCCTTCGCCAGCGTCGCCCAGGATCGCGTCCGGGCCGAGGCTCAGAAAGGTACACAGGCGGGCGCCAAGACGCTGGGCGACTTCGCCAACGCCGTCCGGCGGGCCGGCGACGAACTTGCAGAGTCCGACCAGAGCCCGGCCTCGCGCCTCGTCAGACAAGCGGCCGATGGCCTGGAGAGCTTTTCGCGAAACCTTGTCGACAAGGAGCCCGGCGATCTGCTGAACGCAGTGCGCGACTTCGGCCGCAGGAACCCCGCGGCGTTCATCGGCGGCGCCGTGCTGGTGGGCCTGGCCGTGGGCCGTTTCGCCCGCGCCTCGGAGCGCCCGCCGTCCAGCGAACTCGGCGACGAGCCCGCGACCTTCGCGCAGACTCGTCCATATGACCCAGCCCTACAGAGCGCTGAAGCCGAGCCGACCACCGCGTCGTCCCTCGGCCTGGCCACCGACGACGACCCCGGCGGTCAGGAGGGCGGCGCCGGTGGACAAGGCTCCACGACCTCCCCGCACAGTGGGGGCAGGTAGCCATGGACGGGACCTCTCCCACGCGGGAGGCGCGAAGCCTGGCCGAGTTGATCGGCCAGTTGGGCGGTGACCTCGCGGCGTTGGTCCGCAAGGAATCCGAACTGGTCCGCGCCGAGATTTCGGAGAAAACGCGGGCGGCTGGCAAGGCGGTGGGCGAGATCGCCGCCGGTGGCCTGCTCATCGTGGCCGCGCTTCTCGTTCTGCTCCAGGCGCTCGTGCTCGCCCTGTCGAAGATCATGGATCCCATCTGGGCCTCCCTGCTCGTCGGCGTCATCGTGGCGGCGGGCGGGTTCATGCTCGTGAGGACGGGCATGAAGCTGATGTCCGGCGACGCGCTCAAGCCCGACCGCGCCACCCGCCAGCTCAAGAAGGATGCCGCACTCGTGAAGGGGAATACCCGATGACCAAGACCTCTGCTGAGTTGGAGCGTGAAGTCGAAGAGGCGCGCGGGCGGATCGACCAGACGGTCGGAGCCCTGAAAGACAAGATGCAACCCCGGGAAATGTTCGACGAGGCAACCAGGATGATGGGCGGTGCAAGCAACAAGATGCTGACGACGGCGGTGGATCAACTGCGGGAGAACCCGGCGCCCATCGCCCTGATCGGCTTGGGCGTGGCCTGGCTGGCGATCGGCCAGACCCGACGCGGCTCCAGTTCGCAGGCCTACCGGGAGGCGGGCTACTATCCGACGTACGAGGGCTATGACGAAGAGGAAGACCTGCGCGCCAAGGTGAAGGCCAAGGCCGAGGCCGCGAAGGCCAAACTGGCGGAAACCACCGAGAAGGCGAAGGCTCGGCTCAGTGACGCCCAGGCCCAGGCTGCCGAGGGCATGTCCGGGGTCCGCGGGAAGGTCGGCGGATACACCAGCCTCGCGCAGGAGAAGGCCAGCGAGTACGGTCGCGCGGCGCGCCAGCGGTTCGACAACACGCTGGACCGCGAGCCGCTGGTGATCGGCGCCATCGGCCTGGCGGTGGGCGCGGCGATCGGGGCCGCCCTGCCCTCCACCCCCGCAGAGCGCCGCTACTTCGGACCGGCTCGCAGCAAGGTGGCCGACCGCGCAAAGGCCTCGCTGGACGACGTCAAGGATGTAGCCCAGCGCGCCTACGGCCAGGTGAAGGACGAACTGCACCGCCAGACGGGTCCTGACGGTCAAGGTACGAGCCTCGGTGAAAAGGCCGCCGCCATCGCGGAAGCCGGCGCACAGACGGTGAGGGACGGGCTGGAAAACCGCGCGCACTAAGCGTTGCGGGACTCTATGCGGACGGAGGGGAACGGACGGGGGCGTCCGGTCCCCACAGCGGCGCCTGGAACGATCTACACCTGCCCCATGCACCCGCAGGTGCGGCAGGTGGGGCCGGGGAACTGCCCGATCTGCGGCATGACGCTGGAGCCTGAGGTCGTCACGACCGAGGCGGGTCCGAGCGCGGAACTGGCCGACATGAGCCGCAGGTTCTGGATGGGCCTGGCGCTCGCCCTTCCGGTGTTCGCGCTCGAGATGGGCGGGCATCTGTTCGATCTGCACCGGTTCGTCGCCCCGCAGACTTCCAATTGGGCGCAGATGGCGCTCGCCACGCCGGTGGTGCTGTGGGCCGGCTGGCCGTTCTTCGACCGAGGCGCCCGGTCCGTGGCGACCCGGAACCTGAACATGTTCACCCTGATCGCCATGGGCGTAGGGGTCGCCTATGCCTACAGCTTGGCCGCGACCGCGGCGCCCCAGGCCTTCCCGTCGGCTTTCCGTCGGCACGACGGCAGCGTGCCGATCTATTTCGAGGCGGCCGCCGTCATCACCGTCCTGGTGCTGCTGGGCCAGGTCCTGGAGTTGCGCGCCCGCGAACAGACGTCCGGCGCCATCCGCGCCCTGATGGACCTGGCGCCCAAGACCGCGCGGCGCGTGCGAGACGACGGCTCGGACGAGGAAGTCGCCCTGGACCTGATCCAGGTCGGCGACCGCCTGCGCGTGCGGCCGGGTGAGAAGGTCCCCGTCGATGGCAAGGTGCTGGACGGCCGCGTCTCGATCGACGAGTCCATGGTCACCGGAGAGTCCATGCCCGTGACCCGGCAGCCGGGCGACAAGGTCGTAGGCGGCGCCATCAACAAGACCGGCTCGTTCGTGATGCGCGCGGACAAGGTCGGCGCCGACACCCTGTTGTCCCAGATCGTGCAGATGGTGGCGCAGGCGCAGCGCAGCCGCGCGCCCATCCAGCGGATGGCCGACCGGGTGTCGGCCTGGTTCGTGCCGGCGGTGATCGCGGTCGCCGTAGCGGCGTTCGCGGCCTGGGCCATTCTCGGGCCGGAACCGCGCTTCGGCTTCGCCCTCGTCGCCGCCGTGTCCGTGCTGATCATCGCCTGTCCGTGCGCGCTGGGATTGGCGACGCCGATTTCGATCATGGTCGGCGTCGGACGCGGCGCGCAGGCGGGCGTGCTGATCAAGAACGCCGAGGCGCTGGAGCGTTTCGAGACCATCGACACCCTGGTGGTCGACAAGACCGGCACCCTGACGGAGGGGCGGCCCGCGGTGGCGGCCATACGGACCGGCGTTGGCTTCGACGAAACCACGGCCCTGCGATTGGCCGCCAGTCTCGAGCGCGGCAGCGAGCACCCCCTGGCAGATGCCATCGTCCGGGCCGCCCAGGGTCGGGCGCTGGCGCTCTCGGAGCCCCAGGACTTCGACTCTCCGGTGGGCAAGGGGGTGAAGGGCCGCGTGGACGGCCGCGCCCTGGTCCTGGGCTCGAGCAGGTTCCTGAGCGAACTGGGGATCGACGTCTCGGCCCTGGAGCCCGAAGCCGATCTGCTGCGCGCAGAAGGCGCCACGGCCATCTTCCTGGGCGTGGACGGGCAGGCGGCGGCGATCCTGGCCATCGCCGACCCGATCAAGGCCACCACAGTGGAGGCGGTGCGCGCCCTACAGGCCGAGGGCGTCCGGCTGGTGATGATGACGGGGGACAATCGAACCACGGCGCTTGCCGTCGCCCGCCGCCTGGGGATCGACGACGTCGAGGCCGAGGTCCTGCCGCAGGACAAGGCTGCGGTGGTGAACCGCCTGCGCTCGGAGGGCCGCAAGGTGGCCATGGCAGGCGATGGCGTGAACGACGCCCCGGCCCTGGCGGCCGCCGAGGTCGGCGTCGCCATGGGCGCGGGCGCCGACGTGGCCATCGAAAGCGCGGGCGTCACCTTGCTGAGCGGGGACTTGCAGGGGTTGGTGAAGGCCAGGCGACTGTCCCGCGCGGTGATGCGGAATATCCGCCAGAACCTGTTTTTCGCCTTCGTCTACAACGCCGCCGGCGTGCCGATCGCGGCCGGGTTGCTTTATCCGGCGTTCGGCGCGCTGCTCTCGCCGGCGATCGCCGCCGGCGCCATGGCGCTGTCGTCGGTCAGCGTGATCGGCAACGCGCTGCGGCTGCGGACGGCGAAGCTGTAGCCGGCAGCGCTAGTCAGCGTCCGCCTGCGCCGGTGCGGCCGCAATGGCCGTCGGCGGACGGTCCAGCGCGGCGGCCAGCTTGCCGCGGTCGAGTTGGCCCTCCCAGCGCGCGACCACCAGGGTCGCCACGGCATTGCCCACGAAGTTGGTCAGCGCCCGGCACTCGCTCATGAACCGGTCGACGCCCAGGATCAGCGCCATCCCGGCGACCGGCACGCTGGGCACGACCTGCAGGGTGGCCGCCAGGGTGATGAAGCCCGCGCCCGTGACCCCCGCCGCCCCCTTTGAACTCAGCATCGCCACGCCCAGCAGCAGAAGCTGTTCCTCGAGCGACAGCCGGATGCCAAGCGCCTGGGCGATGAACAGCGCCGCGAGCGTCATGTAGATGTTGGTGCCGTCCAGGTTGAAGGAATAACCGGTGGGCACGACCAGCCCGACGATCGACTTGGCCGCGCCTGCGCGCTCCA
>DASVNS010000401.1:0-8491 GCA_036383735.1 Phenylobacterium sp.
CGGGCGGCGCGGATCAGGGCGCAGGCGACGTGGGTCTTGCCGATGTCGGTGTGCGCGCCGGCGATGAACAGGTCGGTCATCGGCTGAGCCACGGGCGGACGGCCGCCGCCAGGGCGTCCACCTGCGCGGGAGTATGGGCGGCGCTGAACGCGATCCGCAGCCGCGCCGTGCCGGCCGCAACCGTGGGCGGCCGGATCGCGATGGCCAGCAGGCCTTGCGTCTCGAGGTCGGACGCCGCGGCCAACGCCGTCTCCGCCTCGCCCAGGAGGATCGGCACGATGGGGCTCTGCGCCATGGGCAAGCCGAGCTGGCCGGTGAACCGGCGCGCCAGCGCCACGGGCGCCGCCACCCGCTCGGGCTCGGCGGCGATCACGTCCAGGGCGGCCAGGGCGGCGGCCGCATTCGCAGGCGGCAGGCCGGTTGTGTAGATCACCGTCCGCGTGCGGGTCTTGATCAGGTCGATCACCGGTCCCGTGGCGCAGACATAGGCGCCGTAGCCGCCGGCGGCCTTGGACAGCGTTCCCATGGCGAGGTCGATCCGCGCCTCGGGAAACAGCCGTGCGGTTCCGCCGCCGCCGCCCAGCACGCCCAGCCCATGTGCGTCGTCCACCAGCAGCCAGGCGTCCGCGGCGCGGCAGGCGGCCGAGATGCGGTCCAGCGGCGCGACGTCCCCGTCCATCGAGAACACGCCGTCCGTGGCCACCAGGGCGCGCCCGCCGGCGGGACGCAGCCGGGCCAGCTTGTCGGCCAGATCCTCCACGTCGTTGTGGCGAAAGCCGTGGACCTCGGCGCCCGAGAGCTTCGCGCCGGCCCAGATGCAGGCGTGGGCAAGCTCGTCGGCCAGGACCAGGTCGCCCGGCCCGACGAACGTGGGAATGATGCCGGCGTTGGCCAGGTAGCCGGAGCCGAACACGCAGGCGGCTTGCGTCCCCTTCAACGCCGCCAGCCGGGCTTCCAGGGCGGTGAACAGCGGGTGGTCCCCGGTCACCAGCCGCGAGGCGCCCGCGCCGACCCCATAGGTCTCGACCGCCGCCACCGCCGCCGCCTTCACCGCCGGGTGATGCGACAAGCCCAGGTAGTCGTTGCACGAGAACGAGACCAGGCGACGCCCGTCCCGCTCGACGAAAACGCCGTCCAGCCGGTGCGTCGGCTTCAGCGTGCGCTTCAGGCTCTGGGCCGAGAGGCCGTCCAGCTTGGCTTGTGCGTATCGGGTCAGGGTTTCCACGGGCAGATCTATGCCCGAGGCGCCCGGCGCCTGCTAGGCGCCCCTAGGGGATTGCCGGTAGGGGGTTGTGCATGACCGCTTCCCCCGACTGGTTCACCGCCGGCGCCGCCCACGTTTGGCGTCCCTATTGCCAGATGAAGACCGCGCCGCCGCCGCTGCCGGTGGCGCGCACCGACGGCGCGCGCCTGATCCTGGAGGACGGGCGCGAGCTGGTGGACGGCATCTCGTCGTGGTGGACCGCCTGCCATGGCTACAACCACCCGCACATCCGCGCGGCCGTGCAGGCCCAGCTCGAACGCGCGCCGCACGTGATGTTCGGCGGACTGGCGCATGAGCCGGCTTACCGCCTGGCCGCCCGCCTGGCCCGCCTGCTGCCCGGCGAACTGGACCATGTGTTCCTGGCCGAGTCGGGTTCGGTCTCGGTGGAGATCGCCATGAAGATGGCGCTGCAGTTCTGGATCAACCGCGGGGTCGCGGGGCGGACCCGGTTCCTGTCGTTCCTTGGCGGCTATCATGGCGACACCCTGGCGACGATGACGGTCTGCGATCCCGAGGAGGGTATGCACAGCCTGTTCGCGGGCGTGCTGCCGGCCCAGATCCTCGCGCCCTTGCCCGTGGACGACGCCTCCGAGGCCGCGCTGGCCACCCTGCTGGCGCAACAGGGGCGCGAGATCGCCGCCATCCTGGTGGAGCCGCGCGTCCAGGGCGCGGGCGGCATGCTGTTCCACGACGACGAGGTGCTGCGCCGGCTGCGCCGGCTCGCCGACGCCCATGACGTGCTGCTGATCTTCGACGAGATCTTCGTGGGCTTCGGGCGCACGGGCGACCTGTTCGCCTGCGGCGGCTCGGGCGTGGTCCCCGACATCGTGACCCTGTCGAAGGCGCTGACCGGCGGCACCCTGCCGCTGTCGGCGGCGGTGGCGACGCGGCGGGTGTTCGAGGCCTTCTGGTCCGACGATCCCGGCGCGGCCCTGATGCACGGGCCCACCTACATGGCCAACCCGCTGGCCTGCGCCGCGGCGAACGCCTCGCTCGACCTGTTCGAAGCCGGCGGCTGGCAGGCCGACGTGGCGCGGATCGCGGATGGCCTGGCCGAGGGCCTGGCGCCCTGCCGCGGCCTCACCGGGGTGGTCGACGTCCGTGTGAAGGGCGCCATCGGCGTCGTGGAGTTCGCCGGCCCCGTCGACGTGGGCGACCTCTGCCGCCGCTTCGCCGAAGCCGGTGCCTGGATCCGCCCCATGGGCCGCGTGGTCTACCTGACCCCGCCCTACGTCACCACCGACGCCGAACTGGACCTGCTGACGGCGGCGGTGCGGGCAGGGATCGACGCGTAGTCGCCTGCCTCCCCCGCGAAGCGGCGGGAGGGGAACCGCGCCCCGCAGAGGGCGTGGTGGAGGGGGTAAGCCGCAAGCGCGGCGGATCGTTCAGGCTGTATGGGGCTCAGTGGATGGGGCTCGCCCCCTCCACCCCCCACTCTTCGGCGGGCGGTCCCCCTCCCGCCATCGCTGCCGCGATGGGGGAGGTAGAGCCCATCGGCCGCATCTTCAGGTCGGCGAGCAAAGCGTCGTCGTTGTCGCGGCCGGGGTTGTTGGTGGTGAGCAGGCGCGCGCCGACGAAGATCGAGTTGGCGCCGGCCAGGAAGCACAGCGACTGCAGCTCCTTCGACATGTGCTCCCGTCCCGCGGCGATCCGGACCATGGTCTTCGGGCAGACCAGGCGGGCCACCGCGATCATGCGGACGAACTCCAGGCTGTTTCCGACGCGAGCAACGCCGTTTGACGTCCCTTGCGTCAAGCGAGCGAGCGTCCCGCCTCCCGTCGCTGCCTCTGAGAAGACCTCCATGATCGCCGCCGCCTGGTTGGACACCTACCTGCACGCGCCCCGAGACCTAGCCGCGATCGAGGCCGAGGGCCTGGCGTCAAGGCCGGACACAATGATGATCGCGACCGGGCGCGCGCGCCTGCGGGTCCGGCGTCAGATGGAGGCTGGGCGGCCGGCGGTGATCCTGTTGCCGGACGGCCCCAATACCATCGAACAGTACGATCCGATCTTCGAGCGCCTGCGCGGCCGGCTCTCGGTGGTCGCCATCGACCCGCCGGGGTACGGCTTCTCCTACGCGACGGACCCAGCCGCGCTCGGCTTCAAAGGCGCGGTGGAGGCGCTGGCCGAAGCCGTGGCGCAACTGGGCCTGGAGCGGATGGTGGTGACCGGCCCGTGCGCCAACGCCTATCTTGCCATTGGGCTTGCCGCGGCCTGTCCGGAGCAGACGCTGGGCGTGATCGCCGCGCAGGCCACCGATCTTGAGGGCGAGCGGCGCTGGGTGGCCCGCGCTGTCGATCCCGCAGGCTTCCTGCGCACCCCGATCATCGGGCAGCTGACCTGGGGCAGGGCGATGGTGCGCCAGGCGATGGCGGTCGACCGCTGGTACGACACGGTCGTCGGGCCGGGTTTCGACACGAGCGCATGGCGGCAGACTGCGACCTGGACCGTCCGCTGCGGGTGCTCCAACGCCCTGGCCACCATCTGCCAGCAGTGGTTCGCGGAGGGTGGGCTGGACCTACCGGTGGTGGAGGCGCCCGCGGTCATACTGTGGGGCGCCGCGGATCCGACCCATGCCCGGTCGGACCCGCAAGGGCTGAAGGCCTATCTGCCGCGCGCGGAGGTCAGGGTGCTGGCCGGCGCCGGTCATTTCCCGGACCTCGAGGACCCAACGGCGTTCGAGGCCGCCATCTTGGAACTGGCGGGCGGGGAGGCGGCGGCCGGCTAGGAGCTTGTCTGGATATTCGCCGGGAGTAGGCGGATATGAAGTGACATTGCGGCGGTGAGGCGGATCACGCGGTGGCTCCTGCCAGTTTGAGCAGGTTGTGGGCGGTGCAGATCAGCGCCCACTCGCCTCTGGTCTTGTCGAGGCCCCTGAGGAGAAACTGCCGGAAGCCCCTGGCCTGTTTGATCTGGCCGAAGACGGGCTCGACGGTGTGTTTTCGCAGGCGGTAGCGCGAGCGGTGGCCGGCGCGTTTGAGCTTCTGGGCCATGGCGCGCATCAGGGGTTTGGTCTTGAGTTGCCGCTCAGCCCTGCGCCCGGGCGGCAGGTAGGCGGCGATCCTGCGCTCGATCATGCCGGCGATGTTGGCCTCGGTGGCGAAGCCAGAGTCGCCGGAGACCTCCTTGAGCTTGCGCCCGAGGTTGGCCTTGGCCTGATCGACCAAGGGCAGCAGGGCCGCATAGTCGGCCGGATTGGCGGCCAGCCGCTGGGCGACGATGATCTGATGGGCCTGATCGACGGCGATCTGGCCGTTGTAGCCGGCGATGAAGCCGTCGCGGGTCGGCAGGATGCGGCTGTCGGGATCGGTGAAGTTGCGCTGCGCCTTGTCCGGCGGGCCGCCGTCCTTGGCCCGCTTGGGCCGGCCGCGCTCCTGCATGCCCGACGACGGGCCGGGGCCATCAGGATCGAGATCGGAGGGGTCGAGCTTCGCCTCGGTCTCCAGCTCGGCCTTGGCCGCCCGGATGCGCGCCAGCCGCTGGGCCTTATCGGCCATCCAGGCGGGGGTCTCGTCGCCGCGCAGGTCCGCCCCATGCTCGGCGTCCTCGGCCCGATCCGCCGCTTCGGCCGCCTTCAGCCAGGCCGCCACCTCCGCCGCCAGCTTCGGCTCGGTCGTCTTCATCCGGCCATAGCTCATCGCCTTATGGCGGCTGGCGCTGGCCTTCAGCTTGGTCCCGTCCACCGCCACGTGACCCAGCTGCACCAAGCCCGCCGACTGGCACAGCTTCAGCACCTGCACGAAGAGGTCCGACAAAGCCGCCAGATGCCGCCGGCGGAACTCGGCGATGGTGCGGAAGTCCGGCTTGTTCAGACCGGTCACCGCCATAAAGTCCACCCGCTCCTCGCAGGCCTGCGCCAGCCGCCGCGACGCGTAGACCCCACGGCTGTACCCATAGAGCAGCAGCGCCACCATCATCGCCGGATGGTACGGCGGCTGACCGCGCTCGACATCGTAGCTGTCCAGGATCGCCGACAGGTCCAACCCCTCGCGCACCGTGTCCCGCACGAAGTGCGCCACGTGCCCCGCCGGCACAAAATCATGCACCGACGGCGGCAGCAGCCACGCCTGGTCCACGTCCCACGATCGGAAAGTCTTGCTCATCACCGAAGTGAATCAAGCTTCGCTCCAGCCGTCGAGCCGATTACTCGGACAAGCTCCTAGGCCCGCGCCGTCATCGGCCGCATCTTCAGGTCGGCCAGCAGGGCGTCGTCGTTGTCGCGGCCGGGGTTGTTGGTGGTGAGCAGGCGCGCGCCGACGAAGATCGAGTTGGCGCCGGCCAGGAAGCACAGCGACTGCAGCTCCTTGGACATGTGCTCGCGTCCGGCGGCGATGCGCACCATGGTCTTCGGGCAGACCAGCCGGGCCACGGCGATCATGCGCACGAACTCCAGCGGGTCGACCGCCTCGGAGTCGCCCAGCGGCGTGCCCGGGATCGGCATGAGGTCGTTGATCGGCAGGCTGTCCGGATGGCTGGGCAGCACGGCCAGCTGGTGCAGCAGGCCCGCCCGGTCGCGCCGCGTCTCGCCCATGCCGACGATGCCGCCGCAGCAGGTGGACATGCCCGCGTCGCGCACGGCCGCCAGCGTATCGAGGCGGTCCTGGTAGGTCCGGGTGGTGACCACCTTGTCGTAATAGTCCGGGCCGGTGTCGAGGTTGTGGTTGTAGTAGTCGAGGCCGGCGACCTTCAGGGCCTTGGCCTGGTCCGGCGTCAGCATGCCCAGGGTGGCGCAGGTCTCCAGGCCGAGCGCCTTCACGCCCGAGATCATGGCGGCGACCTTCGGCAGGTCGCGGTCCTTCACGTCGCGCCAGGCCGCGCCCATGCAGAAGCGCTGGGCCCCGCCGGCCTTGGCCTCGCGGGCGGCGGTGATCACCGTTTCGGCGTCCAGCAGCTTCGAAGCCGTGGTGGCGGTCTTGAAGTGCTGCGACTGGCTGCAGTAGCCGCAGTCTTCGGGACAGCCCCCGGTCTTCACCGACAGCAGCTGCGACAGCTGCAGTTCGGTGGGGTCGAACCAGCGCCGATGCACCTCGGCGGCGCGGAACACCAGCTCGGTGAACGGCAGCTCGAACAGCGCCTCCACCTGTTCCAGCGTCCAGTCGTGGCGCGGCTCGGCGAGGTCAACGATGCGGCCAAGGGGTGCCACGGGCGCGTTCATGGGGCTTTACTCCACGGAAGAAGCCCTTTCGATAGCCCGGTCACGCTACGGCGGCCAATGGCATTCGCATAAAGATTTCCTTATATGCGTGTTGATCCAAGGGTGGCGCGCGGCTAATAGGGGCCGGCAACGCCGCCACTCCGATCAGGATCGAAGATGACCGACTATATCGTGAAGGACCTGTCGCTCGCCGACTGGGGCCGCAAGGAAATCGATATCGCCGAAACGGAAATGCCGGGCCTGATGGCCACGCGCGCCGAATTCGGCAAGTCGCAGCCGCTGAAGGGCGCGCGGATCGCCGGCTCGCTGCACATGACCATCCAGACAGCGGTGCTGATCGAGACCTTGCAGGCGCTGGGCGCCGACGTGCGCTGGGCCTCGTGCAACATCTTCTCCACCCAGGACCATGCCGCCGCCGCCATCGCGGCCAAAGGCACGCCGGTGTTCGCCATCAAGGGCGAGACGCTGATCGAGTACTGGGAGTACGCCCACAAGATCTTCGAGTGGTCGGACGGCGGCTATCCGAACCTGATCCTCGACGACGGCGGCGACGCCACCCTGCTCTGCGTGCTGGGCCCCAAGGCCGAGAAGGATCCGACCCTCCTCAACAACCCGACCAACGAGGAAGAGGAAGCCCTCTTCACCGTGATGAAGCGGCGCCTGAAGGAGAAGCCCGGCTTCTACAGCGCCATCCGCGACGCCTGTAAGGGCGTGTCGGAAGAGACCACCACGGGCGTGCACCGCCTCTACCAGATGCATGAGCGCGGCGAGCTGCCGTTCACCGCGATCAACGTCAACGACAGCGTGACCAAGTCGAAGTTCGACAACCTCTACGGCTGCCGCGAGAGCTTGGTGGACGCCATCCGCCGCGGCACCGACGTGATGCTGGCCGGCAAGGTCGCCGTGGTCCTGGGCTATGGCGACGTGGGCAAGGGCTCGGCCGCCTCGCTCCGCAACGGCGGCGCCCGCGTCATGGTCACCGAAGTCGATCCGATCTGCGCCCTGCAGGCGGCGATGGAAGGCTATGAGGTCGTCACGATGGAAGACGCCGCCGATAAGGGCGACATCTTCGTCACCGCGACCGGCAACAAGGACGTGCTGACCGTCGACCACATGCGGCGGATGAAGAACAACGCCATCGTGGCGAACATCGGCCACTTCGATTCCGAGATCCAGATCGCGGGCCTGCGCAACTTCAAGTGGGACGAGATCAAACCACAGGTCCACCATGTGGAATTCCCGGACGGCAAGAAGATCATCGTGCTGTCGGAAGGCCGCCTGGTGAACCTGGGCAACGCCACCGGCCACCCCAGCTTCGTGATGAGCGCCAGCTTCACCAACCAGACGCTCGCCCAGATCGAGCTCTGGGTGAACGGCGCGAAGTACGAGAAGAAGGTCTACACCCTGCCCAAGCACCTCGATGAAAAGGTGGCCATGCTCCACCTGGACAAGCTGGGGGCCAAGCTGACCAAGCTTAGCCAGGAACAGGCTGACTACATCGGCGTCACAACCCAGGGGCCGTTCAAGCCTGAGCACTATCGCTACTAGAATCGTCCTTCTATTTATCTCTTAGGTAGAATAATCGCTGGTTCGGGTTTGCGAGTTGGACTAGGGGCATCAAGGTGCCCCTAGCCCTTATCCTGTCGTCCTTTGTCGCAGCCTCGCGGATCGGCGGGGCCGCGCAGCAGTATGTGCTTGCGGCGCACAAGATCGACCCTGTGCTGGCGCCGACCGTGATGTTCGGGCGCACCCCCGCACGCGGCGGGCAGGGCGAGGTGACCTCGCCCGACGTGTTCCGGCGGATGCTGGGCGACATCGAGGCCGATGCGCTTTTCGGCATCGTCGACCTGATCATAACCGGCCATTTCTCCGACCCCGAGCAGGTCGAGATCGCCGCGGGCGTGATCGAGCGCGTACGCGGCGCCGAGCGCAACGCCGCCTGGGGCGCGCGCCCGCTGGTGCTGGTCGATCCCGTGCTGGGCGACGCGCCCAACGGGCTCTACGTGAAGTACGAAGTGGCCGAAGCCGTGGAAACCCGGCTCGTGCCCCAGGCCGACTGGATCACCCCCAAC
>DASVNS010000402.1:0-2476 GCA_036383735.1 Phenylobacterium sp.
CTCCCATGACCGTCATCACTGCCCCGCCCGGCTCGGGCGACGGCGACCGCATCATCGACGAGCCGCTCAGCGAGGCGCTTAGCCGCCGCTACCTGGCCTATGCGCTCAGCGTCATCACCGACCGGGCGCTGCCGGATGTCCGCGACGGCCTCAAGCCCGTGCAGCGCCGGGTGCTCTACGCCATGCGCGAGATGCGGCTGAATCCCGAGTCCGCGGCCCGCAAGTGCGCCAAGGTGGTGGGCGAGGTGATGGGGGGCTATCACCCGCACGGCGACCAGTCGATCTACGACACCCTGGTCCGCATGGCCCAGGCCTTCGCCCAGCGCTACCGCCTGGTCGATGGCCAGGGCAACTTCGGCAACATCGACGGCGATAACGCCGCAGCCATGCGCTACACCGAGGCCAAGCTGACGGTGGCCGCCACCCTGCTGCTCGACGGCATCGAAGAGGACGCCGTCGACTTCAAGCCCACCTACGACGGCTCCGACGACGAGCCCGTGGTGCTGCCCGCCGGCTTCCCCAACCTGCTGGCCAACGGCTCGACCGGCATCGCGGTCGGCATGGCCACTTCGATCCCGCCGCACAACGCCGGCGAGCTGATCGACGCCTGCCTGCTGCTGCTGGACCGGCCGGACGCCTCGACCGAGGCGCTGATGGCCCACGTCCAGGGGCCGGACTTCCCCACCGGCGGGGTGATCGTCGAGCCGCGCGCCGGCCTGCTCTCCACCTATGAGACCGGCCGCGGCGGCGTCCGCGTCCGCGCGCGCTGGAGCAAGGAGGATCTGGGGAAAGGCACGTACCAGATCGTCGTCACCGAGATCCCCTACCAGGTGAAGAAGGCCGAGCTGATCGAACAGCTGGCCGAGCTGATCGACGCCAAGCGGGTCCCGCTGCTGGGCGACGTGCGCGACGAGAGCGCCGAGGACGTCCGCGTCGTCCTCGAGCCCAAGAGCCGAAACGTGGAACCCGAGGTGCTGATGGAGAGCCTGTTCAAGCTCTCCGACCTGGAGACCCGGTTCAGCGTCAACCTCAACGTCCTGGACGCGCGCGGCACGCCCGGCGTGATGAGCCTCCGCCAGGCGCTCACCGCCTTCCTCGCCCACCGCCGCGACGTGCTGGTCCGCCGCGCCCGCCACCGCCTGGGCAAGATCGAGGCCCGCCTGCACATCCTCGACGGCCTGATGATCGCCTACCTCAACCTGGACGAGGTGATCCGCATCGTCCGCTACGAGGAGCATCCCAAGGACCGGCTGATCGAGACCTTCAGCCTTTCCGACATCCAGGCCGACGCCATCCTCAACACCCGCCTGCGCCAGCTGGCCCGGCTGGAGGAGATGGAGATCCGCCGCGAGCACGCCCAGCTGGCCGAGGAACGCGACGGCATCCTCGCCATGCTGGCCTCCGACAAGGCCCAGTGGAAGCTGGTGGCCAGCGGCCTCAAGCACACCAAGGCCCAGCTCGCCGACCTCAACGTCCGCCGCTCGTCGTTCGCCGACGCGCCGCAGATCGACACCGAGGCGGCGCTGGAGGCGATGATCGTGCGCGAGCCGATCACCATCATCCTCTCCGAACGCGGCTGGATCCGCGCCGCCAAGGGCCGGGTGGAAGACCCCTCCGAACTCAAGTTCAAGGAGGGCGACAAGCTGCAGTTCCTGGTCCCCGCCGAGACCACCGACAAGCTGCTGATCTTCGCCTCCGACGGCCGCTTCTTCACCCTGGCCTGCGACAAGCTCCCCGGCGCCCGCGGCCACGGCGAGCCGCTGCGCCTGATGATCGACCTCGACGACAAGGTCGGCCTCATCG
Organism: Phenylobacterium sp.; assembly: GCA_036383735.1. Taxonomy (GTDB): domain Bacteria; phylum Pseudomonadota; class Alphaproteobacteria; order Caulobacterales; family Caulobacteraceae; genus Phenylobacterium. The sequence continues at coordinate 1,804 of DASVNS010000402.1, forward strand.
ACGTCTTCCCGCACAAGCCCGGTACGAAGCGCGTCCTGGCCTCCAAGGCCGGCTACGGCTTCATCCTGCCGGAAGAGGAGGCCATCGCCTTCCGCCGCGCGGGCAAACAGGTGCTCAACGCCGGCGATCCGACCAAGAAAGGCGAGGGCGCCCTGGCCTGCCTGCCGCTCGGAAACGCCGACCACCTGGCCGTCATCGGCGACAACGGCAAGCTGCTGGTCTTCCCCACCGCCGAACTGCCCGAAATGCCCCGCGGCAAGGGCGTCAAGCTCCAGACCTACCGCGAAGGCGGCCTCAAGGACGCGGCGGCCTTCAGCGAAGTGGACGGCATGACCAGCATCGACCCGAGTGGCCGGACGCGGGCGTGGCCGGAGTGGAAGGAATGGCTGGGCAAGCGCGCCGGCGCCGGCAAGCTGGTGCCCAAGGGCTTCCCGGCGACGAAGCGGTTCCGGCCGAAGGCGTAGCCCTCCCGCGACGCCGTTCCTCTCCCACGCAGTGGGAGAGCGGGGGGAGAGGGAAAGCCACAGGCTGCGCCTCTGCGGCGCCAATTCGACGCGCCTCTTCTACTTTGGGAAGCGCCTGTCCAGCCAGTCCAGCATCTGGCGGTTCAGCTCATCCGGCTGCTCATGCTGCGTCCAATGGCCCGACCCATGGATCATGTGGGTCTCGAGGT
>DASVNS010000403.1:0-4772 GCA_036383735.1 Phenylobacterium sp.
CTGCCACTACATGGCCAGCTTCAACGATCCGTCGACCGACCTGAACAGCCACATGGGCGGCGAGGGCCTGAGCTGGGTCGGAGCATCCCCGTTCACCGACGAGAAGCACGTCTTCATCAACCTGGGCGACGGCACCTACAACCACTCCGGCTCGCTGGCCATCCGGGCCGCCGTCGCGGCGGGCGCGAACATGACCTACAAGCTGCTGTTCAACGACGCCGTCGCCATGACCGGCGGCCAGGCGCCTGAGAGCGGCTTCACCGTCCCGCAGATCACCCGCCAGCTCGCCTCGGAGGGCGTGAAGACGGTGGTGGTCGTGGCCGCCGAGCCCGAGCGCTATCGGGGCGTGACGGACCTGGCGCCCGGCGTCGAGGTCCGCCCGCGCATCGAGCTGATGAAGGTGCAGCGCGAACTTCGCGACACCCCCGGGGTCACCGTGCTGATCTACGATCAGATTTGCGCCAACGAGAAGCGCCGCCGGCGCAAGCGCGGCAAGCTTCCGGCTGCTCCTATGCGGGTGATGATCAACCCGCTGGTCTGCGAAGGCTGCGGCGACTGCTCCCGGACCTCGCACTGCATGTCGGTGGAGCCGCTGAACACCGAGTTCGGCCGCAAGCGCAGGATCAATCAATCCACCTGCAACCAGGACTATTCGTGCCTGGATGGCTTCTGCCCCTCCTTCGTCACGCTGGAGGGCGCCGAGAACGCGCACCGCGAGACGATGGCGGCCCTGACCGCCGACTCCACGCCGCTGCCCGCGTTCCAGGCGTGGAAGGGCGTGCAGAACATCGTCTTCACCGGCGTCGGCGGCGCCGGGGTCACGACCGTGGCCTCGATCCTGGCCATGGCCGCGCACGTGGACGGCCGCGCCGCCTCGGTGGTCGACATGACCGGCCTGGCCCAGAAAGGCGGGGCGGTGTTCAGCCACGTCCGCATCGGCGAGACCGAGACCACGGTGATCGGCGGCCGCGTGCCGGCGGCCAGCGCCAACGTGCTGATCGCCTGCGACCTGCTGTCGGCCGCCGGCCCCGATGCGCTGGCGCTCTACGCCAAGGACCGCACGGTGGCGGTCGGCAACGCCGACTTCGCCCCCACCGCCGACTTCGTCACCGACCGGGACGTGCGCTTCGACGGCGACGAACAGGGCAAGCGGATCGCTGCGGCCACGATGTCCTACGACGCCGCGCCGGCCAGCCACCTGGCCGAGAACAACCTGGGCGACGCGATCTACGCCAACATGATCATGCTGGGCTTTGCCTGGCAGAAGGGCGTGATCCCGGTGTCGAGCCGTGCGCTCTACCGCGCCATCCGGCTGAACGGCGTGGACGCCGAGCCGAACCTCCAGGCGTTCGAACTGGGCCGCAAGGCCGCCTTCGATCCGTCCTTCCGCGGCCCGCGCGAAGACGATGTGCCCACGCCCGAGACCATGCCGCTGGACGACCTGATCGCCCACCGCGCCCGGGACCTCATCGCCTATCAGGACCAGGCCTACGCCGACCGCTACCTGGCGAAGGTGGCGCAAGTCCGCGCCGCCGAGGCGCCGCTGGGCTCGGACGACCTGACCCGCGCGGCAGCGGTCAGCCTCTACAAGCTGATGGCCATCAAGGACGAATACGAGGTCGCCCGGCTCTACTCCGACGGCCGGTTCGCCGCCTATCGCGCCGAGACCTTCAAAGGCGGCAAGGCCAAGGTCTGGCTCGCCCCGCCGCTGCTGGCGCGCAAGGGTCCCGACGGCAAGCCCCGGAAGATGGCCTTCTCGCCCTGGATGCTGGACCTGGTGTTCCCGACCCTGGCCAGGCTGAAGGGCCTGCGCGGCTCGGCCCTCGACATCTTCGGCCGCACCGCCGAGCGTAGGATGGAGCGCGGCCTGCTCCGCGACTTCGAAACCGACCTCGACCGCCTGGTCGCCGGCCTGACCAAGGACCGCCTCCACCTCGCCGTCCAGATCGCCGCCGTCCCGCAACAGATCCGCGGCTTTGGGCACGTGAAGGACGCTTCGGTGGGGCCGGCGATGGCGGAGGCGAAGCGGTTGTGGAAGGACTGGGAGAAGGTGACCGCGAGGGAGGCGGTGGGGGCTCAATAGGTCTGCGAGATCGTCACCGTCCGGGAGAAGTCGCCCGCGACGGCGTCCTTCTCCCGGACGAAGACGTAAAGTCTGCCCCCGTCGCCCCAGTTCATACTCAAGGCTGGGTCGGAGTCGATCTGAAGCAGCAGACGCCATTGCTTCGATGCCCGCTCGATCGCGGGCGTAACCTCAGTGCCCTCATGTTCGAGCGGTAGCCCGCGTCGCGTAAGCTCGCAGGAGATCGACATCCGCTCGTCCTGGATCTCGGACGGGTAGCCGCCGATGCGATGCTGAAGTTCGTCGCCAAACGGCTTGTCCGGCGCATCCGAGAGTTCATCCAGCTCTTCCGGACTGACGTCGACCTCGCTCAGGTCGATCCCCAGCCAATCGAGGCTTGGAATGGAGCTATAAGTCTCGAACGCGACGCGCCGCTCCGCGAACGTCTTGCCTACGCCCGGAGGCGGCGACGCCCGTGGTCCAGGCGGATCGAGGCTGTAGAGCATGCGAACCAGGTCCGAAAACCCGTTCCGATCCTCGTCCACGAACGCATAGAGGCGACCTTCGTGGGGCAACCACTCTGGCCCGCCATGGGCGCGGAAGGCGGACAGGTCGATCTGCGCGATGAAACTGCGAGGCCGGCCGGCGTCGACGGGCCACTTCACGCCGTCCGTCAGTTCTGGATCGCCACCGAGTTTCGAGAAGCCCGGCTCCTGCGCGGGGACAAGCAGCAGGCTGGGCCGCGCCAGTAGCCGCATGCGCCTCAGCAGCCGGTCGGCGCCGCCCGGAATACGCACCCGCTGCTTCTCACGCCGTGCGCGTTCGAACCTGTGCCGCGCCCAGAAGAACAGCGTGATGCTGCCAAACAGCACAGTATCGAACGCAATTCCGTACCAGACGCCGTGATCGGGATTCATCGCGTTTGGGGCCTTCGCCTCGGCTGATCATCGTGCGCAGCGGGATTAACCCCCTCCTGCACGCCGTTGCTCGCATGTCCCGCCCAAACCCCGTTCTGAACTTTCCACCACGTGGGGGTTCCCTGGACGTATCGCTCGACAGCGTTGAACTGTGGTAGGTCACCCCTCTTCCCATGCATCCGGGCATGAGTTTCCGCGCTGGGTATGGGCTTGATGTTCCACGGTTGATTCTTGACGGCGTCCGGGACGTTTTTGCCCCAGCCGTTTTGCGGAATTAGCCAGTGGTGGCCGTGTTGTCCCTTCGCGAGCAGGGCCTTGCCTTCGGGCCCCAACCATTTCCTGGTGTCCTTCCAGGCATGTGAGCCGACGACCTTAAGCCCGCCTTTGCCAAGCGATTTGAGTACATAGCCTTCGCCCGTGAGGTCAGTGACCGCGAGTGCGCCATTTGCGACGGCGCCAACCATGTCTCCCTCTCTATAGTCAGCGACGGCTTCACGAGCCGAGCCCCACACGGGAATGAAGGATTCCGCGATCCCTGGATGTGAGCTCCAGTAGTCGTCCTGCTTTGCGCTGCGTTTCGACAGCGCGGCCTCCTGCTTTGCGTTGTAGGCCTTCTGCCCCCGGACCATCTCCGCGTAGGCGGGACCTTCGGGGTCAGGAACCGAGCGCGGTTGTTCGCCTCGGGCATATGAGCCAGAGCCAGCCAAAATTCTCTCCATCTTTGTCGGTGTCGCCGTTGATTGGCTTACCGGTGCGCAGCGCCGCTCAACTTGGTGAGTTTCTCACGCTTGCTACAGCTAGGCAAGAACAAAAAGAGAACATATAAGCCGTTGCTTAACAGGAAATCTTACGAGGGTCCCATTTAGGAGGCGGGCTCACTGCTGGGTGGACATGCCTCCACGCTGATTTGGGCGCCGGGCCCCTCGACCACCTTCAGCCCAGCGCTAAGATCCAGCTCCCCCAGGTCCACGTCCTCGCGAGGGGTAACCACCCACGTCCGCCGGCCGGCCACGGCCAGCACCAGCTTGCCCTTGCCCCAGTGTTCCGCGGCGAAGGCCTTGAGCGCGGCATACATCGGGTTCCTCCGCCAGGCCTGGGGGTTGGCGATGTCGCAGCGGGCGATGAGCCAGAGGCCTTCTGGGTCCTGGTCCAGGACGACCTTGGTCTGGTCGGGCCGGAAGCGGTGGGGCATCTCCGGGTCCATCAGCCAGACGCACTCGAAGGTGCGGCAGGGGTGCGGCCGGGTCTCGTAGATCCCGCAGCCGGCGCCGGACTTCAGGTGGACGCACGGTCGCCCCATCGGCTTGGAAAGTTCCTCGACCGCCAGCACCTTGCAGCAGAGGGTGCAGGGTCCGCAGGATTTTGGCCGGTCCGCCACCATTACCGCGCCGTTCCGACCCAGATGACGTGGCGCGGACCCTTGCCGGACGGACTGGCGCCGACCTTGTGTTCGTCAACCGAAAAGCCGGCGCGGCGGAAGCGGCCCGCGAAGGCCTGGTCCGGGCCGGCGGACCAGACGGCGACGATGCCGCCGGGCCGCACCGCGCGCCGCAGGTTGGCCAGCCCCGCCACCGAATAGAGGCTGTCGTTGGAGTCGCGGTTCAGGCCGTCGGGGCCGTTGTCCACGTCCATCAGGATCATGTCGTACGGCGGCTTGGCCTCGGCCAGCCGGTCGGCGACGTCGCCCTGGACGATCCTGGCGCGGGGATCGTCCAGGCTTTGCCCATAGAGCGGCGCCAGGTGGCTGTGCGCCCAGGCGATGACCTCCGGGACCAGTTCCGCCACGACGATCC
>DASVNS010000404.1:0-1866 GCA_036383735.1 Phenylobacterium sp.
GACGCTCGAGGAGCGCGGCGCCCTGGACTACACGATCGTCGTGTCGGCCACCGCGTCCGAGCCGGCGCCGCTGCAGTTCCTGGCCCCGTTCGCGGGTTGCGCCATGGGCGAGTGGTTCCGCGACAACGGCATGCACGCCGTCATCATCTACGACGACCTTTCCAAGCAGGCGGTGGCCTATCGCCAGATGTCGCTGCTGCTGCGCCGTCCGCCGGGCCGCGAAGCCTATCCGGGCGACGTGTTCTACCTGCATAGCCGGTTGCTCGAGCGAGCTGCGAAGCTCAACGAGGACAACGGGTCCGGTTCGCTGACCGCCCTGCCGCTGATCGAGACCCAGGCCAACGACGTTTCGGCCTATATCCCGACCAACGTGATCTCGATCACCGACGGCCAGATCTTCCTCGAGACCGACCTGTTCTTCCAGGGCATCCGCCCGGCCGTGAACGTGGGGATCTCGGTGAGCCGCGTGGGCTCTTCGGCGCAGATCAAGGCCATGAAGACCGCGTCCGGCCCGATCAAGGGCGAGCTGGCGCAGTACCGGGAAATGGCCGCCTTCGCGAAATTCGGCTCGGACCTGGACGCCGCCACCCAGCGCATGCTGGCGCGCGGCGAGCGCCTGACCGAACTGCTGAAGCAGCCCCAGTACGCCCCGCTCTCGGTGGAGGAACAGGTGGCGGTGATCTACGCCGGCACCCGCGGCTACCTGGACAAGATCCCGACCGCCCAGGTCGGCCGCTTTGAGCAGGAGTTGATCAGCCACCTGCACGGCAAGCACCAGGCCCTGCTCGACAAGATCCGCATCGAAAAGGACCTCAAGAACGTCGAAGACGATCTGAAAAAGGTCCTCGCCGCCTTCGCCCAAGCCTTCGCTTAAAGCCACGAGCAGGAGCGAGTAGCCGGCGATGGCCAGCGTCAAGGAAATGCGCAATCGGATCGCTGCGGTGAAATCCACCCAGAAGATCACGAAAGCGATGCAGATGGTGGCGGCGGCGAAGCTGCGCCGCGCGCAGAACGCCGCCCAGGATTCCCGCCCCTATGCCGAGCGCATGGCGGCGGTGATCGCCAACCTCGCCGCCGGCGTCTCGGGCGACAGCGCTCCGAAGCTGCTGGTCGGCACGGGGGCGTCGCAACGCCACCTGGTGGTGATCGCCACCTCGGACCGGGGCCTGGCGGGCGGCTTCAACTCGTCGATCGTTCGTGCGGCGCGCGCCCGCATCGACACCCTGCTGGACGAGGGCAAGGACGTGAAGGTGATGACCGTGGGCCGCAAGGCGCGCGATCAGATCCGCCGCCTGCACGCCCAGCGCCTGGTCGAGACCTTCGAGGTCGGCGGCAACCCGTCGCTTGCAGTGGCCGAGGAAGTGTCGGCCAAGATCCAGTCGATGTTCGCCGGCGGCGAGATCGACGTGGTCACGCTGTTCTTCTCGAAGTTCCAATCGGTGGTCACCCAGATCCCGACCGGCAAGCAGCTGATCCCGGCCGAAGTGGCCGCCGGTTCCAAGCCGATCGACCTGAAGGGCGCCGCCTACGAGTACGAGCCCGACGAGGAGACGATCCTCGCCGAGCTGCTCCCGCGCAACGTCACGACCCAGATCTTCTCCGCCATGCTGGAGAACCAGGCCGGGTTCTTCGCCGCTCAGATGACGGCGATGGACAATGCCACCCGCAACGCCGGCGACATGATCGCCAACCTGACCCTCCAAATGAACCGAGCCCGCCAAGCGCAAATCACCAAGGAGCTGATCGAGATCATCTCCGGCGCCGAAGCGATCTAACTCCGAATCCTGGAAAACCCCATGTCTGAAGCCGCAGTCGCCAAGAAGCCCGCCCGCAAGGCTCCCGCCAAGAAGGCCGCCGCACCGAACC
>DASVNS010000405.1:0-2912 GCA_036383735.1 Phenylobacterium sp.
GGCCGGCGCGCTGGTGGCCCTGCAGCGCGCCGCGGCGCTGGACGGCGGCGCCGCCCTGGCCGCCCGCGCACAGCGCGAACGGGTCAGGTTGCGACTGAACTGACGGATCGATCCGCGAGCGACGGTTGCGCTTCTCAGGCCCGCTCGCGCAAAGCGCCAGGCGAACCGCGACGTCGTCATCGAACTGCGCGGTGCGCGCCCGATCCTGCGCGGCGTCGACATGGCCGACCTCCCGCCCGACTGGCTCCGAAACAGGTAGCTTCACTGGCGTTCGACCCGCGGACCGCCTATGTCGGCTGGGCCGTAACCCAAGGAACGCCCGCATGTCGCTGAAGGTCGCCGTCCAGATGGACCCCATCGAGGGAGTCAACATCGAGGGCGACACGACCTTCCTGATGATGGAGTCGGCGCAGGCCCGCGGCCATTCGCTGTTCGTGTACCTGACCACGAGCCTGGCGATGGAGGACGGCCGGGTGTTCGCGCGCGGGCGCGACGTGACCGTGCAGCGGGTCAACGGCGACCACGCCCAGCTGGGCCAGATGCGCAAGGTCGAGCTCAATGAGTTCGACGTCATCCTGATGCGCCAGGACCCGCCCTTCGACATGCACTACATCGACGCCACCTTCTTCCTGGAGGCGGTGCATCCGAAGACCCTGGTCGTGAACAACCCCGCCGAGGTGCGCAGCGCGCCCGAGAAGCTGTTCGTCACCAAATTCCCGCAGTTGCAGCCGCCCACCCTGATCACCTGGGACCGGGCGGCGATCCTCGATTTCCGCGCGCGGCATGGCGACATCGTGCTGAAGCCGCTGAATGGCCGCGGCGGCTCCGGCGTCACCCGGCATCTGAAGGACGACCCCAACCTGGACACGCTCCTGGAGCTGCATGCGGAGCTGGGGCGCGAGCCGGTGATCGTGCAGAAGTTCCTGCCGTCGGTGACAAAGGGCGACAAGCGCATCCTGCTGATCGACGGCGAACCGGTGGGCGCCATCAACCGGGTGCCGGCCAAGGGCCAGATCCGTTCGAACCTGGCGGTGGGCGGCGAGGCCCAACCCGTGGAGCTGTCGGACCGCGACCGGGAGATCTGCGCCGCCATCGGGCCGGAGCTCAAGGCGCGCGGCCTGATCTTCGTCGGCATCGACGTGATCGGAGACTGGCTGACCGAGATCAATGTCACCTCGCCGACCGGCGCCGTCGCGCTGAAGCGGTTCACCGGAATCGATGCCACCGACGTGATGTGGCAGCGTGTTGAGCAGCTTCGAGCGCAAGCCTAAGTTGTCTCGGAAGAGACGTCCGGAAGTTACGGAAACGTCTCACTTTCCCGATAAGTTCGTTTTTTGTTCTTGATCCGGCCCGCGCCGTGTGCTCGGTTGTGGATAACTTCGAGGCGACTACAAGGGGTTGAGCATGTCGGCGCGCGTGGTGACCCTGGCCTTCCGCGGGGTGGAGGCGGTCCGCGTCGACGTCCAGGTCCAGTTCACCCGCGGCGAGCAGAAATTCTTCCTCGTCGGCATGGGCGACAAGGCGGTGTCCGAGAGCCGCGAACGGGTTCGCGCCGCCTTCCAGGGCCTGGGCCTGGCCCTGCCGTCGCGGCGTATCATCGCCAACCTCGCGCCGGCCGACCTGCCCAAGGAGGGCAGCCACTACGATCTGCCGATCGCGCTCGCGATCATGGCTGCGATGGGGATCATCCCGCCCGACGCCCTCGAAGGCTGGGCGGCGGTCGGCGAACTGGCCCTGGATGGGCGGATCACAGCCGTCGCGGGCGCCCTGCCGGCCGCGGTGGCGGCCGGGGGCCTGGGTCTGGGGCTGATCTGTCCCGAGGCGTGCGGCCGCGAGGCGGCCTGGGCGGGCGACACCCGCGTGCTGGCGGCGCCATCGCTGATCGCGCTGGTGAACCATTTCCGCGGAACCCAGATCCTGTCGCAGCCAAAGCCGGGCGACATGCTGGACGGCGAGCGCGTTCGCGACCTGCGCGACGTGAAGGGCCAGGAGAACGCCAAGCGCGCGCTGGAGATCGCGGCGGCCGGGGGCCACAACCTCTGCTTCACGGGTCCGCCCGGCTCGGGCAAGTCGATGATGGCGGCGCGCCTGCCGGGCCTGCTGCCGCCGCTGACCCCGGCCGAGTTGCTGGAGACCTCGATGATCCACTCGGTGGCCGGGCTGATCGCCAAGGGGCAGCTGAGCCGCGCGCGGCCCTTTCGCACCCCGCACCACTCGGCCAGCATGGCGGCCCTCACCGGCGGCGGCCTCAAGGCCAAGCCGGGCGAGGTCAGCCTGGCGCACAACGGCGTGCTGTTCCTGGACGAGTTGCCGGAGTTCAGCGCCCAGGCCCTGGACAGCCTGCGCCAGCCGCTGGAGACCGGCGAGGTGGTGGTGGCGCGGGCCAATGCGCACATCCGCTATCCCGCCCGCTTCCAGCTCGTGGCGGCCATGAACCCCTGCCGCTGCGGCCACGGGGGCGCGGGGCGCGGGGCCTGCGGACGCGCCCCGCGCTGCCAGACCGATTATCAGGCGCGGATCTCAGGACCGCTGATGGACCGTATCGACCTGCAGATCGAGGTTCCGCCGGTGACCGCCGCCGACATGGCGCTGCCGGCGCCGGCCGAAGGAACGACGGAGGCGTCGGCTCGCGTGCTGCAGGCGCGCGCCTTGCAGGCGGATCGGGCCGCAGGGTCGGAGGGCGCGCCGCTGAATTCTCAGGCCGAAGGCGACTTCCTCGAGGCGATCGCCGACCTGGATCCCCCGGCCCGCGCGCTTCTCAGCAAGGCGGCCGAGCAAGGCGGCCTGTCGGCGCGGGGCTGGACGCGCACCCTGCGGCTGGCTCGCACCATCGCCGACCTGGAAGGCTCAGGTCCCGTCCGCCGCGTCCATGTCGCCGAGGCGCTGATCTACCGCCGGGTGGCGCCGGGGAC
>DASVNS010000406.1:0-2694 GCA_036383735.1 Phenylobacterium sp.
ACCGCCCGCTGGCGCGAGGTGGTCGGTCCCGAGATCGCCCGCCGGACCGAACCGGTGAAGCTGGTGCGCGGCCGCAATGGCGGGCCGTCGTCCCTGGAGATCCGCGTGGCGGGACCCGCCGCGGCGATCGTCCAGCACCAGGCGCACGACATCCTGGCCCGCGTGAACCTGTTCCTGGGTCCCGACGCGGTGCAGAAACTGCGGATCGTCCAGGGACCGCTGCATCGCGCGCCCGAACCGCCGCCACGCCGCCGGGCTGCGCCTTTGGACGCCGCGCTTGAGGCGAAGCTGGCCCAGGGCCTGGCCGACGCCCCCGACGGCAAGCTCAAGGACGCGCTGCTGGCGCTCGGCCGCGGCGTCTTGAAGCGCCACGGTCAAGGTTGACACATATCCGCCGCGGTCCCATCGGCAAGTGCGGCCAACCGCGTTCACGCGGGGGTTGCTTGGGGCGCGGGGGAATCGCGCTTTAATCCTTTGTTCAGAACTACCGGAAGGTCTTCGATGTCGATCCTCAGCCGCCGTCTCCTGATGGTCGCAGCCGCCGCCGGGGCGGCGCTGACGCTGGCCAGCTGCAACAAGGCCGGAGGCGCCGGCGGCGCCAATACCGACGAAGCCATGACCATGGGCAAGGCCGACGCCCCCGTGCTGATCGAGGAATACGCCTCGACCACCTGCAGCCACTGCGGCCGGTTCGCCACCGACGTGTTCCCCGGGTTCAAGGCCAAGTACATCGACACCGGCAAGGTGAAGTGGACGTACCACGAGTTCCTGACCCCTCCGGAAGCCGTCGCCGCAGCCGGCGTGCTGGTCGCCCGTTGCGCCGGCAAGGACAAGTATTTCAGCGTGATCGACGCCCTCTTCCACAGCCAGGAAGAGATGTACCGCACCGGCGACGCGCGCGGCACGCTGCTGAAGGTGGCGCAGTCGGCGGGCATGACCGAAGCCCAGTTCAACAGCTGCGTCCAGAACGAGGAGGCCTCCAAGGCCCTCAGCGCCCGGGTCGAGAAGGCCCAGAAGGACCGCAACATCAGCGCCACTCCCACCTTCTTCATCAACGGCAAGAAGCTGAAGGAGGGCGAGGTCACCATGCAGGAACTGGAAGCGGCCGTCGCGGGGGCCGGCAAGTAGCCATGCGCGCCCCGACCCGCCGCGCCGCGATCGTGACCGCCGCCGCAGCGGCGTCGGTCGCGGCCGCGCCGGCCTGGGGCCAGTACCGGGCCGCGCCGGGCGACATGAGCATCGGCGACCCCAAGGCCCCGGTGCACGTGGTGGAATACCTGTCGCTGAGCTGCCCGCACTGCGCGCACTTCCACGAGACGGTGTTCCCGGCGTTCAAGGTGAAATACGTGGACACGGGCCGCGTCCACTTCACGATCCGCGAACTGCTGACCGCCCCCGCCCAGGTCGCCGCGGCAGGGTTCCTGCTGGCGCGATGCGACGGCGGCAAGAACTACTTCAAGATCGTCGATGAGGTGTTCAAGAGCCAGTCGCGCTGGCAGGACGGCACGATCAAGCCGATCTTCCTGGAGATCGCCAAGACCAACGGCCTCACCGAAGCGCAGTTCGAGGCCTGCATCGTCGACGAAAAGGCCCAGGAAGCCCTGCAAGGCCGGCTGGAATATGCGACCGGGACCGACAAGGTCACCGCCACGCCGACCTTCTTCATCAACGGCGTCCAACTGCCGAACGATCAGGTCCCGACCCTGGCGGACCTGGACGCCGCCATCGCGAAAGCCCCCAAGCGCGGGAGGCGCTAGCCGGCCGTGCACTTCCAGCGCCTCAGGCTCGCGGGCTTCAAGTCCTTCGTCGATCCGACCGAGTTCCGGATCGAGCCAGGACTCACCGGCATCGTCGGGCCGAACGGCTGCGGCAAGTCGAACCTGCTGGAGGCGCTGCGCTGGGTCATGGGCGCCAATTCCGCCAAGGCCATGCGGGCCGGCGGAATGGACGACGTGATCTTCGCCGGCGCCGCGAACCGTCCTGGGCGCAACCACGCCGAAGTCTCGCTGACCATCGACAATGCCGACCGCCGCGCCCCGCCGGCGTTCAACGAGCATCCCGTGATCGAGGTGGTCCGGCGGATCGACAAGGGCGCGGGCTCCACCTATCGGATCAACGGCCGCGAGGTGCGCGCCCGCGACGTGCAGCTGCTGTTCGCCGACGCATCGACCGGCTCGAACTCGCCCGCCCTCGTGCGCCAGGGGCAGATCTCGGAGCTGATCGCCGCCAAGCCACAGAACCGCAGGCTGATCCTGGAAGAGGCGGCGGGCGTCTCCGGCCTACACTCGCGGCGCCACGAGGCCGAACTCCGGCTGCGCGCCGCCGACGCCAACATCACCCGCCTGGACGACGTGGCCCAGGAGCTCGAAGCCAACCTCGGTCGCCTGAAGCGTGAGGCGCGCCAGGCCGAGCGCTACAGGCGCCTGTCGGCCGAGATCCGCGCGCTGCAAGGCGCGGTGCTCTACGCAAAATGGGCGCAAGCCAAGGCCGCGGCCGAGCGGCTGGTGGGCGAGAGCCAGGCCGCCATCCGGGCGGTGGAGGATACGGCGCGGGCGGCGGCCGTGGCCACCGGCCGCGCCGCCGACGCCGACGCCGCGCTGAAGCCGCTGCGCGAGGCCGAGACCGTCGCCGCCGCGATCCTGCACAAGCTCGCTATCGACAAGGATCGGCTGGAGCGGGAAGAGCAGGCGCATG